>NZ_JAEFCH010000015.1:0-92870 GCF_016406015.1 Acidovorax sp. IB03
CGACTGATCACCGTTAGGGAAAATAATTCAATGAATTTTTAACTCAGGACACTAGTTGCTCATCACGGCGGCGCCATGGGTATCGCGGAGCGGACGTTGAACGGCAAGTTCGCCACTGCAAGGCGCCGGCTGCGTAGCGCATCCCTCTGAAGTTTTTCCAGCTTGTATGTGCAATCGCGGAGATTGCATTTGCAATGTCTTTCCGCAGCCATGTCTATTGAATAGAGGTCACGCCAACAAACGCCACCGAGCGTTCAGGAGTGACCGCCATGTCGCAGACACCTGTACTCCCGCCGAACGAGCGCCGCATCCTGCGCCTCGATGAGGTCGAAGCGAAGTCCGGCTTCAAACGCGCCCACATCTACAACCTGATGAAGAAGCGCCAGTTCCCCCAGGCGCTGCGCCTGGGCGTGCGCGCTGTGGGCTGGGATTCGATCGAAATCGACCAGTGGATCGCCGAGCGCCTCAACCACCGGACCTGACCCGCTCTCCCGCGGACTTCCCATTCCTAGCCGGAGAGCGCCATGCAGGTCGTGTCCATCATTTCAACGAAGGGCGGCGTCGGCAAGACCACGACGGCCGCCAACCTGGGCGGGCTCGCCGCGGACGCGGGCCTGCGCGTACTGCTGCTCGATCTCGACGTGCAGCCCACTTTGTCCTCCTACTACGAGCTGACCCAGCGTGCGCCGGGCGGCATCTATGAGCTGTTGGCCTTCAACGAGCGCGACCTCGACCAGCTCGTGTCCGGCACGATCATCGCGGGCCTGGACCTAGTGCTGTCCAACGACCATCGGGGCGAGCTGAACACCTTGTTGCTGCATGCGCCGGATGGCCGCCTGCGGCTGCGGCATCTGCTGCCAGCGCTTGCTCCCCTCTACGACCTGGTGCTGATCGACACCCAGGGCGCGCGTTCCGTGCTGCTGGAGATGGCGGTGCTCGCCTCCGACCTTGCGCTGTCGCCCGTCACGCCGGAAATACTCGCGGCCCGGGAGCTTCGACGCGGCACCATTCAGTTGCTCGAAGACATTGCGCCGTACCGGCACCTGGGCATCGAACCGCCGCCGCTGCACCTGCTCATCAACCGCGTCCACCCGGTGTCGGCGAACGCCCGACTGATCCAGCAGGCCCTGCGCGACCTGTTCCAGGACCATGCCGGTATCCGTGTACTCGCCACCGACGTGCCCGCGATCGAAGCCTATCCGCGGGCCGCGACGCGCGGCCTGCCGGTGCATCGGGTCGAGCACCGCCAGCCGGCCGGCAGAGTCGCCCCTGCCGCGCTCGACACGATGCGCGCGCTCGCCAGCGAGTTGTTCCCGCAATGGCAGGACCGACTGGCTCAAGTATCCGGCCGCCCGCAGCGACCTCTTGATCCTGGGAGGCCCCATGGCGAACGCACATGAGCTGGCCCGCGGCCACAAGCGGCTGCGTTCCCTGATCGAGTTCGCGGTCGGTGAAGGCTGGCACGTCAAGCGCACGCCGGGCGGGCACCTCAAGTTCACCAAGGCCGGCTGCGCGGCGATCTACACCAGCTCGACCGCGAGTGACCACCGGGCCGAACTGAACGCCCGTGCGCAGATCCGCCGCGCCGAGCGAGAGGCCCGCACGGCGCCGGCCGGCGGTCGCGGGGACTGCGAGGGGTGCGGCCATGGCTGACATGACCTCGCAGGACATGGCCAGCAAGCTGCTCGCGGCCGGCTTCGAGCGCAGCAGCCCAGCGGCTACGGCCTTGAGCGACCCGATCGCGGACACGCCCATGGTCGTGACGCTGGACCAGTTGCGGCCCTACGACCATGACCCGCGCATGAAGCGCAACCCGGCTTACGAGGAAATCAAGGCGTCCATCCGCGTGCGCGGCCTGGACGCGGCGCCGGCCATCACGCGCCGGCCCGGCGAGGACCACTACATCATCCGCAACGGCGGCAACACGCGGCTGGCGATCCTGCGCGAACTCTGGTCGGAGACCAAGGAAGAACGCTTCTTCCGCATATCGTGCCTGTTCCGGCCATGGCCCCAGCGCGGTGAAATCGTCGCGCTGACCGGGCATCTTGCCGAGAACGAACTGCGCGGCGGCCTCACATTCATCGAGCGCGCGCTCGGCGTCGAGAAGGCACGCGAGTTCTACGAGCAGGAGAGCAGCGCCGCCCTGAGCCAGTCGGAACTGGCCCGCCGCTTGGCGGCTGATGGCTTCCCCGTCCAGCGGTCACACATCACCCGCATGGCCGACGCGGTGCGCTACCTGCTGCCCGCCATTCCCACTGTGCTCTATGGCGGCCTGGGGCGCCACCAGGTCGAGCGGCTATCGGTCATGCGCACGGCCTGCAAACGCACCTGGGAGCACTATGCCAAGAACCGCACGCTGCCGCTGGAATTTGACAGCTTCTTTCAGGAGGTGCTGGCGCAGTTCGACACGCAGGGCGACGAGTTCGCGCCGCAGCGCGTGCAGGACGAGCTGATCGGCCAGATGTCCGAGCTGCTGGGCGTCGGCTACGATGTGTTGGCGCTGGACCTGACCGAATCGGAAAGCCGCCACCGGGCGCTGGTCAGCGACCCGATGCCACCTGCGGCGCCGCCGGCGTTGCCTTCGCCCACCGCCAGCACGCCGACTCCCCCGGGCGCAGCATCGTCCATCGCCACGCCTGCAGCGGCGGCCGGTCCTCCTCCCGCCAGCCCTCCGGCGTCCGAGCCCACCTTGCGCCACGACGACACGGCGGCTGGCGAAGCGGCCACGGGAAGCCCGGCGGCTGCACCGAGCGATCTGCTTCGCGAGCACATCGTCTCGCCGGCACCGACGACCGAACGGCTGCAGTCGATCCAGCGCATGGTCGCCGACCAGTTGGGCGATGCATTGCCGCCCGACTTCTCGGCGAGCGTGCTGCAGTCCATCCCGGTGCAAGCCGGCGGGCTCTATCCGATCTCCGACGTCTGGTACATCGACGCCGGCCTGGACACGACCGATCGGCTGCGCATCCACATCGCGCAGTTCGCGCGCGAGATCGCCGAGGAGGCAGGCTTGGACGAGTGCATCGAGGATCGCGCCGATGGCATCGGGTTTGCGTGCCGCGCCCGCGGCCAAGCCCCGTCGCCGCTCGGCCGCGCGGTGCTGACGCTGCTCGCTTCCCTGACGGGTCAGCCCGTCGCCGAAGCGGGCCTGGACGGCGCGCAGCTCGCCGCCGACCTGCCGACCCTGTTGCACGGCCAGAGTCAAGGCCAGGGCAGCGGCGCAAGGCGCTTGAGCGACGCGGCGTTGGTCAAGCTCTTTCGGCTGCTGCGCCTGGCCCGGCGTCTGCTGGACCTGGAAGCCGGCACCACGGCGCCCGGGACGTGAGCTAGGGAGGCCGCATGTCCACATCGCATCCGCTCAACCAGGCCGTGATCGCCCAGGCGCTGTATGACCTTCGCAACGGCCAACTGCGCCGCTGCAAGGCCATGGGCTTCGGCGAGGCCGAGCTGGATGCGCTCAAGCACCCCGCGCTGATCAGCGTGCTGGCCAACGCCAGCGTCTCGTGGTGCTCGGTCACGGTCAACCGCGAAGTGCTGCAGCGCCTGCTCAACCAGGCGCAGGACGTGGAGAAGGAAATCGCCACAGTCGATCGCATGCTGCGGCTGGGCGCCAGCACGGAGATGGTCAGCCGCTTCTATGGCCTGACCCATCAGGAAGTCGCCCTGCGGCGGGAGATCCTCGGCCTGCCCAAGCGCAAGGGGCGCCACCCCGTCCTGGACGAGACCCAGGACACCGAACTGTGGCGGCAATGGAAGGCGGTGACCAGCAGCAGGAACGTCGATCTGGAGGACGAGACCTCGATTCTCGATGCGGCCATGGACCTGGCCGAGGGCATGTCACTGCCGCTCTCGGTGGTCTGGGCCGCGATCAGGAACTGGGTCGATCAGGGATTGGGCTAGGCCATGGCCGTGGACGACACTGCCCCACGAGCCCAGCGCCCTGGCCCCATCGCACTCGCCGACCTGTTCGACGCTGCGCTGAAGGACCTCGCGCCCAAGCCCAGCTCTGGCGCTCCCGCGTCCCTGCCTGCTCCAACGCCCAAGCCTCCCACGTCCGGCGACGCCTTCCTGTTCAGTGGCAATCGGCACGAGAGCGTGCCGCGGCGGCTGTTCCTCGACCGCCGCCTGACGCCGCTGGAGCGCAACGCCTGGCAGGTGTTCCGATTGATGCTCAACGACGATGGCGTCACGGCGTTCCCGACCTATGAGCAGTTGCGGCCGTGGCTGGCGTCGATGCCCTGCGCAGGCCAGGCCTCCCACGAGACCGTCGCGCGGGCGCTGACGCTGCTGCGCCTGACGCGCTGGCTGAGCCTCGTGCGACGACGGCGCGACCCCAAGACCGGCCGCATCCTCGGAAACCTCTATGTCCTGCACGACGAACCCCTGACACCGTTTGAGGCCATGCAGCTCGACGCCGACTACCTGGCCCTGGTCAGCCAGTCGCTGGGGCATTCGGCCAAGGCCGTTCAGGTGGTGGGACTCAACACCCTCCAAGAGATCGCGGACGACCCGATGTTGTCCGGACGCACCTTGCCGTCGCGGCTGCAAGTGCTCGCCGAGCGCCTGGCCGCCCAGGGCATCACCGCCTCCGAAAGTTATCCACAGGAGGATGCGATCCACGATTCCGAAGAAGGGCCTGCGAGCCTTCTTCGGAATGGCGAACGCCCCTCTTCGGAGTCCGAAGCAGGGCCGAAACCCGCGCCAGACGGCGCTCTTCGGAATCCGAAGCAGGACCGTACAGTACGTAGTAGTCGTATAAATGAAGTACGTACTTCCGCGCAGGCGCGTGCGCTGGGCGACCTGCAATGGCCCAAGCGCTTCGCGGAACTGAAGGCGGAACAGCAGGCCGGAGCCAGGATGGCGTTGCAGCAGGTGGACGCTGCCCTGCGGCAGGCCGTGCTGGACGAATGGGTCACACGGTGCGGCAAGCATGGCATCCGCAACCCCGCCGGGTACCTGTTCGGCATCATCCAGCGCGCCATGCGAGGCGAGTTCAATGCGTGGGCCAAGCAGACCGGCCCGGCAGCGCCAACACCATCGGCGGCGCGAGCGCCACCACCCGAGCCGCCGCGCAACGTCGTACCGCCCGAGGTGGCCCGGCAGCACATCGAGCGCCTGCGCGACCTGCTGCGCAAGACCTGAGCACAGGGCTTGTCAAAGCCGTGAAGTAGATCTCCATGGCGGTCGGCAGAAACGGTCCCCTGGGGACGGCCGTGCTGCGAAGGATGGCATCGAACGGCAGCGCGACGTGCGGTGCAGCACGCAACCCGTCGACGACCGAGGCCCGGAGCGCCGACGTGAATGCCCATCTGCGGAGCGGTCCCCAGGGGACCGTTGCGCGCTGCGCCGCCAGCGCGCACAGAACCGGGGGCCGGCTCATTTCGGTTTGTTGACTGACTGCCTTCCGCCGCATGCGGATGCTGGCGGCTCCCTGTCCACCAGCGAGCGATCACCATGGCAACCAGCAACGAACCATTGCAGCTCAACCTCGGCTCCCTGCGCAGCGCAATGTCGCTGACGCTGCACACCCACCACGCCTCGCGCATCTGGCATGGCCGCGCCGCCGCCGAGGGGCGACCGGGCATCGTCGGCCTGAACGGCTACATCGCCGTCATGAACAAAATGAAGCGCGGCTCGGAGCAGGACGACCCGTACAGCGACTGGTGGATGCTGCGCATCGAGGACAAGCTCGACCAGACCAAGACCACGCTGCAGACGCTGCGCGAACAGGTGGACCAGGCCCTGGCCGGCGTGCCCGCCGCGTTGACCCTGGGCGAGAACCTCAACGTGCAGCCCGTCAAGCTGCCGCTGTTCGTCAATGCGCAGTTGGGCTTTGCCGCTGTCTATCTCCTGGCCGACTACGACGACATCGCGCGCAAGCTGATCCTCGCCCACCACACCGCGCTGATCGACCGCAGCACCTTAGAGCGCTGGCTCAACGAGGGCGCGCACGCGCTGCGCAGCCTGTTCTCGCTGGCCCAGCAGTATCGCTATTCGGGCTGCACCCGCGACGATTTCGCGGCGAAGAATGCCGCAGCGCGGGCCGCGCTGGAGAAGTTCGGCGAGTTGCCGCAGGACGTGCTCGAAGGCACGCGCCGCTCGAAGTTTGCGCCACCCATCGTGCGCCGTGGTCTGCAACAGCGCGGTGAGAGTCCTGCCGCAGCCGCTACCAGCGTCGATGGTGATGCGGCCGCTGCTGCCGACCCATCCGAAAACGCAGCCACTGCCGGCGAGGACGAATCCGCATGAGCGATCTGAACCAGCCGACCCGCTACTTCCGGGGCCTGCAACAGGGAGCCTTCATGCGCCTGGAACACGCGGCCTCTCTAAAAGGCCTTTTAAAGCCTTTTAAAGGTAAAGGGGACTTGGAGGCCTGGGCCAGCCAGTGCTTCGCCATGCGCGACGAGTTGATCGGCTTGGCGCAGCGACAAGTGCTGCAACAGGCCAGTGGGCATCCCTTCCACCTGCTGCCCGTGGAACTGGCCCAGCAGACCACTGGCTCGGGAACGACGTTCCTGCGCTGGCGCAGGCACGACCGCTCGGCCATGGGCGTGGCCCTGTGGCAGGAGCTGATGGCGAGCACCAGCACGCCGGTCAACCTGCTGGCCGACCTGCACGCGATCGAGCTGCAGCGCATCACGCTGAACATGCAGATCAGCCTGTTGCACACCCTGGGCAAGCAGGCACAGGAGTGCGCCAGCAAGGCCGCCGAGGCGGAAGACGCCTACCTGCGCCGGCTCACGTCCTTTCCCGCCGCAATGCGCGATCGGTGATTGCGCCGGGCATCCCAGCACGCGCCCGGCGCCGACCAGGTGCGGGTATTTCAACCACCAAGGAGATTGCAACATGAGCACGCATTTTTCGGGCGAAGGCAACATCGGCTCGCCCCCCGAGTACCGGGAGTTCCCCAACGGCAACGACGAACCGCGGCGCTTGTTGCGGCTGAACGTGTATTTCGACAACCCCGTTCCCACCAAGGGCGGCGACTATGAGGATCGCGGCGGCTTCTGGGCGCCGGTGGAAATCTGGCACCGCGACGCCGCGCACTGGAAGGACCTCTACCAGAAAGGCATGCGCGTGCTGGTTGTCGGCCGCATGGAGCGCGAACCCTGGACGGACAACGAGGATCAGCCGCGCGAGACCTGGCAGATCAACGCACGCAGCGTCGGCATCCTGCCGTTCCGCATCGAGTCCGTCGTCCTGAGCCCCAAATCGCAGGAGACCGCACAGGACGCGCAGCCCAAGCCCCAGGCCGCCCAGGAACCGGCTGCGCCGAAGGAGCCCAAGCGCAGGAAGTGATCCGGCGGGGGGGCGGCCGCAGTACGTTGCCGCCCCCCATGTCCTCGCGAGCTATCCCCAGGGGATAGCGCCACCAGCGTCCACCGGCTTCCACGCGCTCCCGAACATCGCGGCTCCCGACTCGCACATCGCCGGCCGCACGCCATCCCCGCCGCAGCCATCCCATCTCGTGAAAGCGGTCGCCGCCGCATGCGGCTTGTTTGCTGCTGCCCCAACAGGCGCTCGGCATCCTCGATCCCAGCAACTCCATGAACAACGGGAAGCGGATGGACGGACATGCGGCTGTTTCTGTGCGAGAAGCCCTCCCAGGGCAAAGACATCGGCCGGATTCTCGGCGCCACGCAGCGCGGTGAAGGCTGCCTCAACGGTTCCGGCGTCACGGTTACCTGGTGCATCGGCCATCTCGTCGAAGCGGCAGCACCCGAGGTCTATGACGCGGCGCTTAAGCGCTGGTCGCTGGAGCAGTTGCCCATCATTCCCCAGCAGTGGCGGGTCGAGGTCAAGCCGAAGACCGCCATGCAATTCAAGGTTGTCAAAGCGCTTCTGGCGAAGGCGACCCATCTCGTCATTGCCACCGATGCCGACCGCGAGGGCGAACTGATCGCCCGCGAGATCATCGACCTGTGCGGATACCGCGGCCCCATCGAACGGCTGTGGCTGTCGGCGCTCAACGATGCGTCCATCCGCACCGCGCTCGCCAAGCTGCGGCCCTCGGCCGAGACGCTGCCGATGTATTACTCGGCGCTGGCGCGCTCGCGCGCCGACTGGCTTGTGGGCATGAACCTCAGCCGGCTGTTCACCGTGCTCGGGCGGCAGGCCGGCTACGACGGCGTGCTGTCGGTCGGGCGTGTGCAGACCCCGACGCTCAAACTCGTGGTGGACCGCGACCGAGAGATCGCGGCCTTCGTGTCCGTGCCGTACTGGGCCATCGACGTGTCCCTGTCCGCAGGCGGTCAGACGTTCACCGCGCAGTGGGTGGCACCCGATGCCAGCACCGACGCCGCCGGCCGCTGCCTGCAGCAGCCCGTCGCACAGCAGGCCGCGCAGCAGATCCGCGCCGCGGGCAGTGCCCAGGTGGTGTCGGTCGAGACCGAGCGCGTGCGCGAAGGCCCGCCGCTGCTGTTCGACCTGGGCACCTTGCAGGAAGTCTGTTCCAAGCAGCTTGGGCTGGACGTGCAGGAAACCTTGGAGATCGCCCAGGCCCTGTACGAGACGCACAAGGCCACGACGTACCCGCGCTCGGATTCGGGCTACCTGCCCGAAAGCATGTTCGCCGAAGTGCCCACGGTCCTTGACAGCCTGCTCAAGACCGATCCCACGCTGGCCCAGATCATGGGCCAGCTCGACCGCACCCAGCGCTCGCGCGCCTGGAACAACGGCAAGATGACGGCGCACCACGGCATCATCCCGACGCTCGAACCCGCGAATCTCTCCGCCATGAGCGAGAAGGAACGGGCGGTGTACCGGCTGATCCGGGCACATTACCTGGCCCAGTTCCTCCCGCACCACGGGTTCGACCGCACCGTGGCGGATCTCTCCTGCGGCCAGCAGAAGCTGGTGGCCACGGGCAAGCAGGTCGTCGTCAAGGGCTGGCGCCTGGTGCTGGCCGAGCCCGAACTTGAAGGCGGAGCTGATGAGGACGGCGACGCCTCTGCACGCAGCCAGGTACTACCCGCGTTGCGCGAAGGGATGGCATGCCAGATCGCCGGGGCCGACATCAAGGCACTCAAGACGATGCCACCCAAGCCCTATACCCAGGGCGAACTGGTCAAGGCGATGAAGGGTGTTGCGCGTTTCGTGACTGACCCGCGCCTGAAGCAGAAGCTGAAGGACACGACGGGCATCGGTACCGAGGCGACGCGGGCCAACATCATCAGCGGGCTGATCGCCCGCGGCTATATCGTGAAGAAGGGGCGCTCCATCCGCGCATCGGATGCGGCGTTCACGCTGATCGACGCCGTGCCCGCGGCGATTGCCGACCCCGGCACCACCGCCGTCTGGGAACAGGCGCTGGACATGATCGAGGGCGGACAACTCACCCTGGACGTGTTCATCAGCAAGCAGGCCGCCTGGATTTCGCAGTTGATCGCGCAGTACAGCACCACGTCCCTGTCCATCAAGATTCCCCACGGGCCGGCTTGTCCGCAGTGCGGCGCACCCACGCGCCAGCGCACCGGCAAGAGCGGCCCGTTCTGGTCGTGCAGTCACTACCCCGACTGCAAAGGCACGCTGCCGGTGGAGACCGGCACGTCCAGGCGTGGTGCCTCGCGTCCACGCAAGAGCGGCCGCAAGGGCGCCTGACCGACCCCGTTCCCCGTGAGCCGTGCCCGCCATCGGCGGCGTGGCCCGTGTCCCGCATGCCCTGCGGGACGCCCAGCGCGCAACGCCTTCTTGATCCGTGTGCGCGTCCCGTCCGGCCGTCCCCGGCCGTGGGACCTGAAGGTGGCTTCTCCGCGAACCGCACCCCGCGCGTTCTCCTCGTCTGCATTCCTTCCGCCCTCTGCGAAGGGTCCCCCGATGGCTTGCCTGTGCGAGCCACCCGGAGACCCTTCGCGGTCAGCGGTATTCGGTGCCGGTGCCCGCCGGCGCAAAAACGGGCTCCCTTTGTGCGCGGATGTGCGCCAGACGATGCCGGCCCCAGCCACGACATGGGCCGGGTGTGATTGCTGGATGAGCAGACGGTTCTAGCGACGACCGGGCCTGCCAATCAGCCCACGGGTGGTTCTTCTTTCCTCCCGAGCCGAAGGCCCCTGGGGCCTTCGGCGCCTTTCTCCTGCCTTTCAACGCCCCGGCCAGGGCGATGGCCCTGCGCCATACGAACAGGAGACCGACATGCACCCGAATCTTTGCGCACCGCCGCGCAATACGCCGCTGCTCTACGGCAGCGTCTGCAGCGGCATCGAGGCCGTGAGCCTCGCCTGGCAACCGCTCGGCCTCGAAGCCGCGTGGTTCGCCGAGATCGAGCCGTTCCCGAGCGCTGTGCTCGCCCACCGTTACCCCCGCGTGCCCAACCTGGGCGACATGACCGCGATCGCCCGCCAGGTCCGCGCCGGCACCGTTCCTGCGCCCGACATCCTGGTCGGCGGCACGCCGTGCCAGTCGTTCAGCGTGGCCGGCGCGCGCCAGGGGCTGAACGACCCCCGTGGTGCCTTGACCCTTGCCTATGTGGAGCTTGCAAATGCCATCGACCAAACCCGCCACCAAGACCGCCGCCCGGCGGCAACGCTCGTCTGGGAAAACGTCCCCGGCGTCCTCAGCGACCGCAGCAACGCCTTCGGGCACTTCCTGGGAGCACTGGCCGGAGAAAGCCGTGCGCTCGAACCGCCAGGGCAAAAATGGGCGCACGCAGGTTGTGTGTCTGGACCCCGGCGCCGCATCGCCTGGCGCTTGCTCGATGCTCAACATTTCGGCGTCGCCCAACGGCGCCGTCGCGTGTTTCTTGTGGCAAGTGGTGGAGGTGGCGTCGATCCCGCCGAGGTACTTTTTGAGTGCGACGGCGTGCGCTGGGATTCTTCGCCGGGCTTCGCGCCGTGGCAAGACGCTGCCGGCGCTGCTGGATCGGGCGCTGCGGCAGCAGGCGGGTATTCTGGATATGCAGGACTGAAGCAGCCCTACGGCAAGGCCACGGTGACGTTCGGATTCGGTGGGGGCAACACCGCAGGACCCATCGACGTCGCGGCCTGCCTGACCGCGGCGCCCGGCCCGAAGAACGACTTCGAGGTCGAGACCTTAGTGGCGCAGTCCATCGCGGGCAGCATCAGCCACACGCTCAGCACCGCCAACGGCGGCAAGGGCTGCAGCGAGGACGGCACCGGCAAGGGCGTGCCGATCATCGCCTTCACCGCACAGGGCTGCGGGGCGGACGCGACGACGAACCATGCACCGACGCTGCGTGCCGGCGGACATCGCCTCAGCCACGCGAACGCCGGCGTGGTGCCGGCCATCGCGTTCGCGCAGAACTCGCGCGGCGAGCTGCGGCTGGAATCCGGCCACGGCCAGCTTGCCGGGACGCTCTCCACGGGTGGCGGCAAGCCGGGCCAAGGCCGGCCGATGGTGATCGGCGTGGCGCTGCGCGGTCGCACCGAAGGCCTGGCCGCTGAACTGGGCGATGGCGTCTCGACCGCGCTGCGCACCAGCAGCGGCGGTGCCGACAAGCCCCATGTGCTGGCACCGGACTTCGAGGCACATTTCCGCTACGACTGGAATAACCCCGGTCCGGGCGACTGGTCGCAGTGGCGGGTGCGTCGGCTGATGCCGGTCGAATGCGAGCGGCTTCAAGGCATGCCCGACGACTACACGCTGGTGCCGTACCGCGGCAGGCCCTCCGCCGACGCGCCGCGCTACAAGGCGATCGGCAACTCCATGGCCGTGCCGTGCGTCGCGTGGCTGGGCCAGCGGCTGGTGCAGTGCCTGCACAAGACGGGATCGAGCGCTTCGGATTGATGCACGACGCGGCCGGCGGGCCGCGTGATCCTCCCTCCTGCATTGCCGACGCATCGGCAACAGCCAGCAGCCAGGGTGTCAAGGCTGCCGTGGGTTCCTCCCACGCCACCCGCCAGTTCGCCCCGGCATCTCTCCGGCGAACGCTGCCCACCGGGCATCGATGCCACCTTCCTCCAACCCACGGGATGTATGCCGCGTCCCGTCAGGGGCGTGTCGTCAACCCGGTCGATATCAGGACTTTCCATGGACACCATCACCCGACAAGACCGCATCACGCTCAAGAACCTCAAGGTCGCGGATTTCGCGAGCGAGGAAACGCTGTGCTTCACCGCCACCGTCATGTTCGACGGCAGGCCCATCGCCGAAGCCCGCAATGACGGACACGGCGGCTCGACGTTCGTGCGCGCGTTGCAAGGCCAGGCCGCGCTGCTGGCCCAAGCCGAGGAATTTGCCAAGAGCCTGCCGCCGGCATCGCTCGACGTCGAGCGCGAGGACGACGAGCCACTTCTCATCGACATGACGCTCGACTTCCTCGTGGACCAGTTGGCCGATGCCATGCACGCAGAGCGCAAGCTGCGCACCGCGTTCAACCGCGACATCGGCAACAAGGTGCTGTTCATCAAGGACGGCCGGCTGCTGTTCCTCAAGGGCATCAAGCTCAAGGCCATTGCCGAACGCGCGGCATATTTCGCAAAGCTGCGCAGCCGACAGGACCAGCCCATCGTCATCCTGGCCGAGCTGCCAGCGAACGAGGCATTCGCCATCTGGAAGCAGCATGTCCTGGGCGACAAGCCCCGCTGATCCAGCCTCACCGCACCGTCATGACCGCCCCGCACTCGTTGCGGGGCTTTTCTTTGTCCCTGCGCACATCAATCGGGGCTGGACCAGATGCCGATTTCCAACTGACGTGGCGCGGCACCCTCACGAAGCTGCTCGCATGTTCGCTGATTCGTCAGCACATGCCAGCAGCCAGGGTTTCAGGCTGCCGCGGGGTTCTCTCCGCGCAACCCACCAGTCCGCATCGCATCCATTGCGCGGACGCGCGTTCCCAAGACGCTGATGCTTTTTTTTCAACCGCGTGCGGGAGCTGCCATCCCGTGAGGGACAGGGCCCCGCTTTTCCAAGGAGCCCATCCATGTCCCAGCAAGCCTCTTTCGGCCGATTCGGTCAATTGGCCTTGACCTACTGCGGCAAGTTCCTGCCGCTCGAAGTCCTGCACAGCGCCGCCGGCCACTACATCGGCACGCGCGATACCGAAGGTCCCGTCTCGCGGGAATCTCGTGAGTACTTCCGCAGCCATGCCGCGGCTCAACGTGCCCTCGAAAGAGGCGGCTGGTCCCAGCTCGCCATTCCCTGATCCATCTGCAAGGAATCACGCCATGAACCAGCTACTGCCACAGGACATCGTCGACCAGATCCAGCGGGAAGAGCAGCATTTCGCTGCCGCGCCACAAGCCTTCTTCGAGGCCTGGAAGCGCGGTGTCGAGATCGCTGGCCCGCAATGGTTCGGCGACGGCACCCGTGAGGGCTTGAACCAGGCCAAGAGCAAGTGGGACCTGCGTCCCAACCTGCTGCGGGCCATCGACGCGCTCGGCGTCCTGAGCAGCGGGGAACGCATGTTCCTGTCGGCCATGTTCAGCTTCTACGACGCCCGCGAGGGTGGTGCCATGCTCAAGCGCTGCCACTTCCACGGGCTGGCGGACTTCGACGGTCTCGATCTGCCACGCCGCAGGGTCATCGCCGATCTGCTGCTGAACTACAACGGCTGGTGAGCCGGTCTCCGGCATACCACCGCTTTACGTTCTCCCCCGTGAGGGACATGCGCCCACAAGGCCATGTCCCTCGATTTCTTCTCCACCGCCCCGGCCACCGGCCTTGGGCTATTCCCTGCGGATGCCGCCGTCCGCACGGGCTGGCTCCGCTCGTATCTCGAAGGAGCCACCATGGCAAACAACTACTACGAAGGCACCGGCGTTCTCATGCTCGACCGCGTGACCCCCGTCATCAAGGCGCTGTTCGGTGCCTTCGCACTGGACGAGAACTACCCTGGCGACGGGCTGGCCTACATCGCCCGGATCGCCGAAACCAATGATCCGCAATGGTCGGATGTGCAGGATGGGCTCGAAGCCCTGGCCAAGCAGCTCGGCATCCCCATGCCCGATGGCGACGAGCCGATGCTTGCGCCTCTGCTGGAGCGGATGGCCGTGCACTTCGGCACCGACCAGGACGAGGAACTGGAGAACCTGATCGAGCACCACCGGTTCGAGGACAGCACCGACCTGGAAGCCTTGCTTCTGATTGCTACCTGCCTCAACGACGGGCACAACCTGGTCGCCATCCAGTTCGAGGGCTGCTGGCACTGCAGCAAGCCCAAGCTGTTCGAGTTCGGCGGCGATGGTTGCTACCTGAGCCGGGAGCTCAAGGTCTCCAGGTCATCCACACAGGAGCTCCAGCTGGGCGAGCAACTGCGCAAGGCCATTCTGGCCGCCGACGCCGAAGAGGCTTCGGCCCTGATCGCGCTGGAAGCCGCCAGCCTGCTCGCAGGCATCCGCGACGAGCCGTTTCGCATGACGGTGCGCCGTCGGGTCGCCGAACGGCTGGCCCAGACGCCAGCGAGCACTTCTCGCTGACGCATTTTTTCCTTCCACCCACCGGGGCGTCCCCGGCGGGGAGTGGCCTCGGTGACCTCTCCAAGGAGGCATTCCATGTCCGAGTTTCACAACCCCTTTGTTCGCGGCTACCGGAACCTGCGATTCGTTCGCACGCTGCTCATCACCTGGGAAGACGATAGCCCGCCCGTCTGGCGGCCTTTGCATCCCTGCCGGGCCCACCTGCCCGATGACGAGGTGGCGCGATTCCCTTGTCTGTTCGGCGCCGACCATGCGCTGATCACCGAGGGCCAGGACGTGCCGCCGGAGCTGGAGGCTCAACACCAGACGGACGGCATCGTGCGCTCGGTGGTCTATGCCATCGAAGGGCAGGATTTCGATGGGAAACCCGCGCACGTGGGCGACACCTATTCCGAGGAAGCGGCCCGTGAGGTGATTCAGCGGGTGGCGTTCGAGACGGGTGTCTACAGCCGGTGCTGGGAAGTCAGTGCCCAGCACATCAGCACCGAAGCCTGGCACTACCTCGCCAATCTGGCCGATCTCGCCACCCCTTCGGCCTTTCTGTTCATCGCCTTCCGGGTGCCGTACAGCCCGGCGATCGGTGTCAAGCTGATCTCCACGCCCTGGACGGACGAGAACCTAGCGCTTTCCGAGGGCATCAGTGCTGCGCAGCTCCGGCAAGAGCACCGGAACAAGGGCATGCCGGACGATCTGGCGAACGTCCTTGAACTGGCCGGTCAGGCCGATGTGCGCATCCTCATCTTCGATGGCGACGCGCCCTTGCTGCCGGGCCTGCCGCTGATCGAGTCCTAGCAGCCGCGCGACACGCCAATCTTTCTTGATTCCCACATGCAGCCCGCGCCCATGGGAGTCGGGCTGATCCATTCTCATAGGAGTAACTCCATGTTCCCCGATCTCATCTCGCCCACCGCCGACTTCGAGCACCAGCTCGGAGCCTGCGTCAACGCCATGAGCCAAGACGACGCCATCGGCCAGATCCTGGTATTCGAGCGCATGCACGGCACGCTGCGCATGCACCCAATCGACAGTGCCGACCTGGCGGACACCGATATCGATAACTACGAAATGGTCGTCTTCGATGGTGGCAGCACCAGCGGCGACTCGTGGAAGCACGTCTTCTTCCCGCGCCAGCGCGCGCACTGCTTTGTGTACGACGCCTGACCCCACCAGCCCCTCAATCCGAGGGCGGTTTTTCTGTCTGCTGGAAAGCGGGTGCGGCGCACTGCCGTTTCCTGCAGGCGGGCCAAACATTCCGGGGTCATTCTTGTCGCCATGTCCGTCGGCGTTGCCGACACATGCCCAGGCAGCCGAGACCTTCAAGGCTGCAAGTGCGGGAAACCGCGCCGGTCGCATTCATTCACGGACGCACTGCGTCCATCCACGCCACCCACAAGGGATCCCTCCCTTTTGGGCGGGAACTCCCTTGTTCTTCCCAAGGAGAGTCCCATGGACCGTTCCCTCATCCAATCCGTGCTGCCTTCGCTTGTCGCAGGCCATGTGCCCCGCAACGTGCGGTCGTTCAAATACCGCGTGTACGATGATCAGCCGCAGTCCTCGGCACTGGGCTTCGCCGTCGATCCCAAGCCCTTCGACGGCAAGGTGGTCGCAGCCAACGACGATGCCATCGTCGTCAAGATCAAGCCCAGCGAGTTCGCGGTGCTTGATCCCCACCTGGTGACCACCGTTCCCTGCGAAGGTGCCAAAGTGCACGTGGTGCCCTATGCACGGCGCCGTTTCGATGGCCTGCGCGCGGATACCCCGGAAGTGGTCACAGAGACGGGCCCGGATGGCCGCCCCTACACCATCACCAGGCACATCCTCGGTTCCGCGCCAGCCAAGCTGCCCATTCCCGCACCGCAGTGCCAGGAGCTTGGCGAGCTCATCCAGCAGCTGGAAGAACTGCCGGCACCCGACCGGTTCCGCCGTATCGCCCACATGTTGGTCGATGCAGGTGCCCGCGATTTCACATGGGTCGATCCCGAACCCGCAAAGATCATTGACACGCCTCCAGCGATCAGCTTCACGGTCTCGACCGCGAAGTTCGAGGGTCGGGTGACGATCCTGTACGACCGCGCGGGCGACTCCTACGCGGTGGAGCTGCGCCGTGATGGTGAACTGGTTGACCGTCGCGGCGAGGTGTATTTCGACTCGCTCGGCGAGGTGCTGGAACAGCTCATCGACGACGGCCGCTGGCACCAGATCGCCGTGAACGTGATCGACGCCAAGGCTGCGCGGCAACGCCAGGCGGTTGCGGCATGACGGGCGAGTCGAGCGACTGCTGGGTGGTGTATTCACCCACCGAGTCAGCCCTCAACGACGGCGCGGGTTTCTGGTCCAACGAGTTTTGTTGGGTCGAGTTCGACCAGGCGACGCGCTTCTCGATGGAAGAGACCCGGCGCTTGCATCTTCCGATCTCGTCTGGCAACGACGCCGGTTTCATCCCGTGGCAGGAAGCCCAGCGGTACTACCGCTGAGTTCGCAGCCTGCCGAGAACTTCCCCCTGCTTGCCTTCCACCCTTTCGGGTGGGGGGCTTCTCTTTTTCTTCATCCACACAGGAGATTTCAACCATGTCACTGCGATTCAGAGGTTCCGACCTGCGCCCGGTGCTGAACGAGGCGGTCGCCAAACAATGCCGTGTCATCCTCGCCAAGGATCGTGGCGTGTGCATCTTCGCCGCGGAAGGTGAGCGCCACCCTGACTTGAGTTTCAAACGGCTGGCCTATGCCGTCGGCTGCAACCCGGATACCGACGACTGGTGGGATCTGGTCCACGCCGAGATGGGCTACAGGGACTTCGAGGCGGATTTCGACCCGATGTTCCCCGCCTTCTCACACATCCGCCACAGCACGCACGACCTGCTGCTGACCGCCACCGCCACGCACCTGCTGATGGACGCGGTTCCTCCGGAATAGAGCGGCAAGCGCCGCCCGGCCCACGCAGCCCCCGCATCGGGTGCTTTCTTTTCTTCGCATCGCGGCCGCTACCGCGTGCGCGCTCATCTCCAGTCACCTTAGCCTGCAGCAGTTGTCGGCCCGCCGATATGCATATGGCTTCATGCTGTTCGATTTCACCGAACCAGCCGGCAGGGTGAACCGTTCGAGACACGGATCCGCAAACGCCAGTACCTGCCCAATCCGGTGGCCAGGGGGTGCACGACTTATGGGGAAGGGTGCATTGCAAGTGGTGATGATAATATAGTCCCCTAGGCTATATAAAACGGCAGACTTTCATGTCACATACCACTCGCCAGAAAGACAAGCTGCTTGCCCGTGTGCGCCGCATCAAGGGGCAGATGGAAGGTATTGAACGCGCCCTTGAGGCGGAGGCCACTTGCGTTGAGGTGCTGCGCCAGATCGCATCGGTGCGTGGCGCGTTCAATGGCCTGACGGCCGAGGTGATGGAAGACCACCTGCGCGAGCACGTCATGGACGCGCCGAGCGACAAGGAACGGCGCCAGGGCGGCGAGGAAATGATCGAGGTCATTCGCGCCTACATGAAATAGCCCGGCCGCCCGCAAACGGCTCCCAATCCAACGACCAGGACAGGCAGATGACCAACACCCCGGCACTGGGCCACGACCACTATTTACTCGGCAATGACCACCAGCGCAACGAGCGCAAGGTTTGGCTGGTGATTGGCCTCACGACCTGCATGATGCTGGTGGAGATTGTTGCAGGCACTGTCTTTGGCTCGATGGCGCTGGTGGCCGATGGCTGGCATATGTCCACACACGCGGGCGCCATGCTTATTGCCGCGCTGGCCTACCGCTTTGCACTCAAGCACGCAGGCAATCCGCGTTTCACTTTCGGCACAGGCAAGCTCGGCGACCTCGCAGGCTTTGCCAGCGCGGTGCTGCTGGCATTGGTGGCGTTGCTGATCGGCTGGGAGAGCCTGGTGCGGCTAACCCAACCCATCCCCATCGATTTCAAACAGGCGATCGCAGTGGCCGTGATGGGGCTGGCCGTCAATCTGATCTGCGCCTGGCTGCTCAAAGATGATGATGCCCATCACGGGCATCATCACCATCATGCCCATGACCACCACCATGACGATCATGACCACGGAGACGCCCGCGACAACAACCTGCGCGCGGCCTATCTGCATGTCGTGGCCGACGCCATGACTTCCGTGCTGGCCATCGTTGCGCTATTGCTTGGGCGCAGCTATGGCTGGACGTGGGCCGATCCGGTCATGGGTGTGGTCGGCGCGCTGGTGATCGCGCGGTGGTCATGGAGTCTGATCCGGGACACCGGCAGCGTGCTGCTTGACGCAGCGGCCGAGGGAGAGGAAGTGCGCCAGGAGATCCGGGAGGCGATCGCGCCCACAGGCAGCAAAGTCACGGATTTGCATGTGTGGCAAGTAGGTCCCGGCCAATTCGCGGCCATCGTCTCGCTGGTGGTCGGAGACCCCCAGGAGCCGGCGCACTACAAGGCGCTGCTCGGCCATATCCACGAGTTAGCGCACGTCACCATCGAGGTGCAGCGCGGAGCGGCTGCATGATCGTCTGCGTTCCAACTAGGCCATCGCCTGGTAGGCTAGGTCATGAACCCGATCTATTGCCGCCTGCAAGCTTTGGGTGATCCACCGGCCCAAGCACGGCTGCGTGGAAAAGGGAAGCGCCCGAATGCCAATTGATTGCAGCCGCGCGCGAGAGGTCCGTCCATGCTGACCCCATGCCTGCTGACGTTGTCAGCGACATGCCCTGCAACCATCGGTCTTCGAGGTTGCCGCGCAGTTCCCACTGCGTGACCGAGCCAGCTCGCACCGCATCCGTCCGCGAGCGGCCACCAGTCTCTGGTGGCGGATGCTTTCGCCTTATCAACCCACCGCGGGGTTACGCACCCTTCCCCGCATGCGTGGGCCGGTGTGTCTCCGCTTCATCCCCATGGAGATTCGTATGCGTCCGGCAATCCCATCTTGAGATAGCCTCACTGAGCGGGCATCGTGTGCACGATGGAAATCATGCACACCATGGCGAACGAGGCGATCGCCCAACGCCCCAAGCGGCGTTACTACAACCCAGAACTCAAAACCCAGGTCGTGGCGCAATGCCAAGTCAGCGGCGCATCTGTCGCCGGCGTAGCCCTGGCGCACGGCATCAATGCCAACATTGTTCATCGCTGGCTGCGTGAGCAGTTTGCCCAGTGCAAGCCAGCGGTTGGCAACGAATTCGTCGCCTTACCCTTGACACGCGCTGCCCAGCCACAATCTGCACCCGCGTCCGAGCATGCGGGCTTACCACGCGACATCCGTGTAGAGGTCCGTCGCAATAGCAGCACGATCACGGTGAACTGGCCACTGGAAGACGCCCCGTCGTGTGCCGCCTGGCTGCGCGAGTGGCTGCGATGATCCGCATCGACGCCGCCTGGCTGGCCACTGCTCCGCTGGACATGCGCGCCGGCACCGACACGGCGCTGGCCCGGGTGGTCACTGTGTTCGGTGCTGCCCATCCCCACCACGCCTATCTGTTCGCCAACAAGCGCGCCAACCGCATGAAGGTGCTGGTGCACGACGGCATCGGCATCTGGCTGGCGGCTCGGCGCTTGCACCAGGGCAAGTTCGCCTGGCCTGCGCCGGTGGATGTCCATTGGCAGCTGGAGCGCTCCCAACTCGACGCCCTGGTGCTAGGACTGCCATGGCAACGAATGGGAGACGCCGGCATCATCACCATGGTCTAAAGCCGGCGCGCAATCCGTGGATCTGCGCATGACAGCGCAGGGCCTTCCTTGGCACACTGCCTGCCATGTTGATGCAGCCGCAATCCCTGGATGATCTGAGCGCCGAGCAGCTGCGCGAGATGACCACGCGCCTGCGCACCGAGCTGCGCCACAGCCAGGCGCTCAACGCCAAGCTCACCCATGAGAACGCGCTGCTCAAGCGCATGAAGTTCGCGGCCCAGTCCGAGCGCTTCAACCCCGAGCAGCGCAGCCTGCTCGAAGACGAGATCGAGGCCGACCTGGCGGCGGTCGCTGTCGAGATCGAGCACCTGCAGCCGCCAGCAGCGGCCCCCGAGGCCAAGCAGCAGCCCAAACGCCAGCCCCTGCCAGCCAATCTGCCGCGGCGCGAGATCCGCCACGAGCCCGAGTCAACCACCTGCGCCTGTGGCTGCCGGATGCAACGCATCGGTGAAGACGTGGCCGAGAAGCTGGACTATGTGCCCGGCGTGTTCACCGTGGAGCGCCACGTGCGTGGCAAATGGGCCTGCGCGAAGTGCGAGACCCTCACCCAGACACCGGTCGAAGCGCATGTGATCGACAAGGGCATCCCCACCACAGGCCTGCTGGCCCAGGTGCTGGTGGCCAAGTACGCCGACCACCTGCCGCTGTACCGTCAGGAAGCCATCTTTGCTCGCGCTGGTCTGGCCATTCCTCGCTCCACCCTGGCGCAGTGGGTCGGCACCTGCGGCGTGCGACTGCAGCCACTGGTCGATGCGCTGAAGGCTGAAATACTCAGCCACCGCGTGCTGCATGCCGACGAGACGCCGGTGCAAATGCTCAAGCCTGGCAAAGGTACAACGCATCGCGCCTACCTGTGGGCTTACGCACCAGGCTCCTTCGAAAACATCAAGGCCGTGGTGTACGACTTCTGCGAGTCCAGGGCCGGCGAGCACGCCCGCCGCTTCCTCGGAGACTGGCGCGGCAGCCTGGTATGCGATGACTTCGGCGGGTACAAAGCAGGGTTTGCACAAGGCATGACCGAAGCGGGCTGCCTGGCGCATGCGCGGCGCAAATTCTTTGAGCTGCATGCGGCGGACAAAAGCCAGATTGCCGGGTTCGCGCTGGAGCAGTTCGCCAAGGTCTACGACATCGAGCGCGAGGTCAAGGAGTTGAACACGGATCAGCGCCAGGTCATCCGGCAGCAGCACACCAAGCCGGTGCTCGATGCACTGCACGATTGGATGACATTGCAGCGGCAGAAGCTGCCGGACAGCTCGGCGACTGCCAGGGCCCTGGATTACAGCCTCAGGCGCTGGAGCGCGCTGACGCGCTTCACAGGCGACGGGCAATTGCCCGTGGACAACAACTGGATCGAGAACCAGATCCGTCCGATTGCCATTGGCAGAGCCAACTGGCTGTTCGCCGGCAGCCTGCGCGCGGGCCAGCGCGCGGCGGCCGTGATGAGTCTGGTCCAGTCGGCGCGCATGAATGGGCATGACCCCTATGCCTATCTCCAGGATGTGCTGACACGACTGCCCACGCACAAGGCCAGCCGAATCGAGGAATTGCTGCCGCATCGCTGGCAAGCTGTGAGCGCCTGATCAATAACGGCGAGACCAGCAAAGGTCAACCTGGGATCGCCGCGTGCTTACGGAGATTCACCATGAACACCACGTCCAACGAGAAATCGTATTTCGACCTCCACACCTCGGGCATCGGCTACCTCCAGCGAGCCCGCGAGGTTCCCGTCCGGGGCGGCCGCCGTGCGCAGCCATTCCTGGCATGCACCATCGCCGCGCTGGTCGGCCCCGCCAGGGACCCCAGCTACCGCTACTTCGACGTCAAGGTCTCGGGCGCCGAGGCCAAGAAGCTGGTCGAGCGCTACATCGGCATTGACGATCCCAAGCAGCGCCCGCTGGTGCGCTTTCGCCTCGGCGACCTTTGGGCCGATGCGTACATCCGCGACAAGGGCGAGCAGAAAGGCCAGGCCGCCGCGTCCCTCAAGGCGCGGCTGCTCAAGGCCGAGCTCATCGACCGGGCCGAACTGGCTTCGATCGGGACGCACGAACTGATCACCCGCGGCATCGGCTACCTCAGCCGTCCGAAGGACGTCACCCCCAAGGATGGCGATCCGTTCCTGTCGTGCTGCATCGCGGCACTGGCCGGGCCTGTCGGTGAGCCGGAGTACCGGTACTTCGACACCATCGTCGCCACCCCTGAAGCCGGGCACCTGGTTCGCCGGTGCGTGCAGGCGATCGAAGGGGACCGCAAGGTGCTGATCGCATTCGGTCTGAACGACATGAAGGTCGATCCGTACATCCGCACCAAGGGCGAGCGCGCCGGGGAACCGGGAGCGAGCCTGGAATCGACGCTGGTCCACATCGGTCTGATCAAGATCGACGGCACCCAGGTCTACCCGGCGAGCCAGGCACAAGCCGAGGCGCCGAAGGCCCAGGACTCATCCACGCCCGAAGCCGGGGACTCCACCGGCAAAGCCGCCGACCTGCCTGCCGAACCCGCCGAGCGCGAACCCGCAGATGGCGTCGAGCAGCACGAGCCGGCGTTGGCTGGTTCGCTCTGATCCGGCATGGCCCCGCGAGGGGCCTTGCCTTTTTCCTATTCGCAAGGAGAACCATCATGGCAGCCACATCGGCACCCGAGAAATCTGTCTCGCCCATCATCGTCCCCGGCCAGCTCACGCTGCGCACCATCCGCGGCAGAAACGGCCCGTTCACGGTCGGCCGCCTCAACACGCACCTCGGTGTGTTCGAGGTCAAGGATCCCGAACTGGAACAGTACCCCGAAGGCAAGTACGACGGGGAATTCGTCATCCGCTACATCTTCCCGAAGTCCTACCCCGTGGGCGGCGGCATGCGGTTCGAGATCCGCGCCAGCCTCGACGGGATGACGCTCAACGGCATCGACAAGCTGAGCCGTGACGAGGCGCGCAGCTTCGCCAGCCAGGACGTCGATCCGCTCGATGAAGAGCTGGGGGCGCAGCCCGCCGCAACGCCGGCCAAGACCGCCAAGGCATCGAGGCCCGCCAAGCCTGCACCCGTGCAGGCGTCCGCGGACCCGATGGTCGATACCACGCCCTTTGGCGTGGATGCGCCGCCACCTGCTGCGGCTTCTGCCCTTGGCAGTACCGACGACGGTGACACTGCAATGTTCGGCCTGCTGTGGCCGCTGGGCGAGTCCGTGAAACTGGATTCGACCATCGACCGCCGCACCCTGCGCGCGCAGATCGCCCGCCTGGGCGAGCTGGGCTACGCGCTGGACTTCAAGACGCAGGAGTGGAGCCGTCAGGTCGAACCACAACCCGCGTGATCGCAGACGCCGCATGCGCGGTGTTCTTCATCCACCCGCCGGGGTTCCTTCCCCATGCGGGGGAGGCACTGACCATCTTCTGGAGGTCTTCATCATGTCCACCATCGCTTGCGATATCCCCCGCTCCGCGCTGGATGAACCCGCGTGGCGGGCTCTCTGCGAGACGGCAGCCGCACAAGCCACCAAGGGTTGCGGACTGTCTCACGACTACTACGTCGAACGCTTCAGTTCGGCGATCGACGCGCAACTCGGTCGATTGCCCGAAGAACAGCGCGCACAGGCGCTGAAGATCGCACAGGAATGGGACTACGCAACACCGGCCGAACGGCAGGAAACCCAGGACTGGAATGCGGAGCATGGCTATTGCTCGCATGGGATCGAGTTCGGCTGCTGCCCGGCCGGTTGTGATCGCGACGATGACGACTGGGACTAAGGGTAAGGCATAGGTTTTCCTTCGCTGCACCTGCGGCATTCCATCACCCACTGGGGGTTCTTCCCCACGGGGAGGCCTCCAGCTCAACTTTTCGAGGAGGCCTCTCATGGGCTGGTATTTCTCTCCCCAATCGCGGTCTGAACTGATCACGGAACTGATCGCACCACAGCAGACCGAGCGCGTCAGCGCGAAGGTTATCGCTCACGCATTGCGCGGCAACGTGCTGTGGTCCGTGGTCGAACTGACCGCCAAGGTCGAAGGTGTGCATCGTGATCTCGCGCCGGGCCAGTCCCTGCGCTACATCCGCTGCGATCTGCTTGAGCGCAGCGGCAACCAGTGGGGCTATAAACCGCTGGAAGAGTCCATGCATCCGTACTATTACTCGTGCCCGCTGTCCTATCTGGACCTCGCACCGGAGCAGTCCGCCGACTGGCGTGCAGGCGTTCGCGCCTACCACGCCCGGCGGCGCACACCCACGGCTGTCACGGCTCCCGCCGCGACGCCGATGGTCTGAGTCAGGAGGAATCGACATGGACCCGATCCTGGCAACGCTTCCGCCCTCGCTGCTGGCACTCGTTGAAGGCAGCTTGTCCAACGACGAGGTGTCCTCCGACGAGGAAATGCTGGCGTACTTCATCGACAACGGCCTCACCGAGGAGCAGGCGCGGCAGGCGCTGACCTACCGCGATCAGTACCTCAACAACATCTACCTGGAAGGCTTCACGCCGATCACTTCGGCGGACGAGCCGCTTCACTTCAACCCGCACACCCGGCAGTTCGAGCCGGACTGAGCGGATTTCTTCCACCCCCTGGGGCGGTACCTCCCCCTGGGGGCGGTGCTGTTCCCGCTTATCCGAGGACACCACCATGACTGCACACACTTCATCCACCACGCTGTACCGCATCGACGAATGCCCCGACGTGATGGCCGACGCCTGCGTCGGCGATGACCAGGGCAACCTGATCTTCCTGTCCATCTGGGCGCGGGACACCGCCGTCCAGCAGTTCCTTGCACGCCTGACCCTCGGGCGCGACGAGCAGGGACTGGACCAGTTCCACGTCATCACCGACCAGGGCGGCAGCGTCCCGGTATTCATCGGCAACGTCGATCGCCTGGAAAAGCGCATCACGCGCGCCTACCGGCGAACGCTGTTCGGTTCGCTGTCCAACGTGTGGCTGTTCGACCGGCGCTGCGTCAAGCCCGACAAGGCCAACGCCAGCGCATTGGCACTGCTGCCACGCGACAGCGCCCACAGGCTTGACCGCCTGTGGATGCTGGTGCGGGACACCGGCCCGTTGCCGCTGCTCGATCACTGGCGCGAGACCGTGCTGGAACTGCTGCAAACCCGCGGGATGCTGGGCCGTCTTCCGTTCGCCCTCGGGCCGTTGGAAGGTCATCGGCTCACCATCGACGTGCCGGCGCTGAGCCTGGCGCTGGGCTCCCTGATCCGCAGTGACGTGCTCACCGCCTATCCGTATCCGGCCAAGATTTGGACGCCGGAAGCGGTAGCAGCTTGACCCACCCTCGGAGGCACGCCTTGGCGTGCCTGCGTCCTTCATCCCCGCCAACCAGGAGACTTCCATGGCTCTCATGTTCCCGCGGCTCGCCCGCAATTTCGCCAAGAACGGGTACTACCCGACCGACGAACCCACGCTCGAAAGAGCGCTCAACGCACTGATGCCCAGCGACGGGCCGATGTGCATCCTTGATCCCTGCGCCGGCGAAGGCGTGGCGATCGCCGAAGCCGCCCATGCCCTCGGGCGCGAGCAGGTCAAGGCGTTCGCGGTCGAGTTCGACGCGGAGCGGGCACGCCATGCCCGCGGCCTGGTCGATCACTGCCTGCACGCGGACCTGATGGACACGATGGTCTCCAAGCAGTCGTTCGGGCTGCTCTGGCTCAACCCGCCGTATGGCGACCTGTCCAAGGACGTCAACGGCAACATCGGTTATCAGGGCCAGGGCCGTGCCCGCCTCGAAAAGCTCTTCTACCAGCGCAGCCTATCGCTGTTGCAGTACGGCGGCGTGCTGGTCTTCATCGTCCCCGACTACGTGCTCGACGCGGAGCTGGTCGGCTGGCTGACGCGCCACTACACCGATCTGCGCATCTACCGAGCGGTGGAAACGCAGTTCAAGCAGGTGGTGATCTTCGGCCGCCGGGTGCGCCAGCGCGAGCAGGTGCCCGATGGCGTCAAGGCCGTGCGCAATCTGCTGCTGCAGGTTGGGCAAGGCGAAGTCGAAGCCGAGGAGTTGCCGAGCGAATGGCCGTTCCTGCCGTACATCGTCCCCGCCAGTCCGGCCGAGCCGGAGCGTTTCTTCCGCGTGACGATGGAGCCCGAACAGTTCGCCGACGAGGTTGGCAGGCTGCAAGGTCTCTGGCCGTCGCTGGACACGCACCTGGGGGCCGCGCAGCAGTCGCTGCGTCCGCCGGCGCGTGCCTTGTCCCACTGGCATCTCGCCCTGGCCCTGGCCGCGGGCGCGATCTCGGGGGTTGTGCGCTCCAAGACCGGGCGCGTGCTCGTCGTCAAAGGTGACACCCACAAGGACAAGACGCTCCAGAGGGAATTCACCGAGCGCGAAGACGGCTCCATCGCCGAGACCCGCATCCTCACCGACAAGTTCGTTCCCGTTATTCGCGCGTGGGACATGACCCCTGGCTCCCCGACACGGGGCGAGGTGTTGACCATCCGCTGATCGCTTTTCCGCCGCAGACGGTTCGCCGTCTCTCTTCCCACCACGGGGCATGCCATCGCCCCGCTGGGGGTGGTGCATGCCCCATTTTCTTTGGAGCATCACCATGTCCCTCGATCTCGAAACCACCACCGCCGAAGCCACGTCCGTACAGGGCGAACTGCTCGATGCGGAATCTTCCCCTCTGACCCTGAGCCTTCAGGATTTCGTCGGCGAGTTCGGCGACGAACTGCTCGACGCCCTCAACAGCGCTAATCCGCCGGTCTATACCGGCCAACCGCAGGCGCACCGGCAGCTCATCGTCGCCAGCCTCAAGCGCAAGCTGTTCCCGGCCCAGGCCGAAGTCGTCCATGCCGCAGCCGAGCTGCTGGTCGATCGTGGCGAACGCGCCGCGATCGTCAATGGCGAGATGGGCTGCGGCAAGACGACCGTCGGCATCGCCGCGGCCGCCGTGCTCAACGCCGAAGGCTACCGCCGCACTCTGGTCCTGTCGCCACCGCACCTGGTTTACAAGTGGCGGCGGGAGATCCAGGAGACGGTGGCAGGCGCCAAGGTCTGGGTGCTCAACGGCCCGGATACGCTCGTCAAGCTCATCAAGCTGCGCGAGCAGTTGGGTGTGCAGCCCACGGGCCAGGAGTTCTTTGTCCTGGGGCGCGTCAGGATGAGGATGGGATTCCACTGGAAGCCTGTCTTCACAACGCGGCGCACCCGCCATGGCGACGTGGCAGCGTGCCCGGACTGCGGCACGGTCATTACCGACCTCGACGGCGAGCCGGTCAACCCGGTCGCGCTCCAAGCCGAGGAGTCTCGCAGGAAGTGCGGCCACTGCGCCGCGCCCCTGTGGACACTGATCCGCCCGCGCAGCCTGTCCGGCAGCGACCAGTCCTCGGCCGTGCTGAAAGCCTTGAAGCGCATCCCGACCATCGGGGAAGTCACCGCGCAGAAGCTGATGCAGAAGTTCGGCGACGGGTTCCTCGCGTCGATGCTGGGCGACAACATCCACGAGTTCATCAACCTCATGGATGGCAACGGCGAGCTGGTGTTTTCCGACCGTCAGGCCACGCGCATGGAACGTGCGATGGCCAACATGGAGTTCGGCTTTGGCGAGGGCGGCTATCAGCCGTCCGAGTTCATCAAGCGGTACTTGCCGCAAGGCACGTTCGATCTGCTCATCGCTGATGAAGCGCATGAGTACAAGAACGGCGGTTCCGCACAGGGCCAGGCCATGGGCGTGCTGGCGGCGAAGGCTCGCAAGACCTTGCTGCTAACTGGCACGTTGATGGGCGGCTACGGCGACGATCTCTTTCATCTGCTGTTCCGAGCCCTTCCGGGGCGGATGATCGAAGACGGCTACCGCCCGACCACGAGCGGCAGCATGACCTCGGCTGCGATGGCGTTCATGCGCGATCACGGGGTGTTGAAGGACATCTACTCCGAGAGCACCGGCACGGCGCACAAGACGGCCAAGGGCACCAAGGTATCGGTGCGCACGGTCAAGGCCCCGGGCTTCGGCCCCAAGGGCGTCTTGCGCTGCATCCTGCCATTCACGATCTTCCTCAAGCTCAAGGACATCGGCGGCAACGTCCTGCCGCCGTATGACGAGGAGTTCCGTGAAGTCGCGATGGACACGGCGCAAGCCGCGGCCTACCGCGATCTGGCGGGTCGGCTGACCGCCGAGCTGAAACAGGCTCTGGCGCGACGCGATACGACCTTGCTGGGTGTGGTCCTCAACGTGCTGCTGGCCTGGCCGGATTGCTGCTTCCGGTCGGAGACCGTGGTGCATCCGCGCACGCGCAACACCTTGGCGTTTGTCCCGGCTCAGTTCAACGAGTTCGAGATCAGCCCCAAGGAGCGTGAGCTGATCGACATCTGCAAAGAGGAGAAGGCGCAGGGCCGCAAGGTCCTGGCCTACACGGTCTATACCGGCACGCGCGACACCACGTCGCGCCTGAAGGTGTTGCTGGAGCAGGAAGGCTTCAAGGTGGCGGTGCTGCGCGCGAGCGTGGATGCCAGCCGCCGCGAAGACTGGATCGCCGAGCAACTGGACCGTGGCATCGACGTGCTCATCACCAACCCCGAGTTGGTCAAGACGGGGCTGGACCTGTTGGAGTTCCCGACGATCGTGTTCATGCAGTCGGGCTACAACGTGTACTCGCTCCAGCAGGCGGCACGCCGCTCCTGGCGCATCGGGCAGAAGCAGCCCGTGCGCGTGATCTACCTCGGCTACGCCGACTCGTCGCAGATGACCTGCCTCGGGCTGATGGCCCGCAAGATCATGGTCTCGCAGTCCACGTCGGGCGATGTACCTGAGTCCGGGTTGGATGTTCTGAACCAGGATGGTGATTCCGTCGAGGTCGCACTGGCCCGGCAGCTTGTCGCCGCTTGATGATCACTCCGCCGACGCTCTACGAGCGTCGGCCCCCTTTTCTAGTTTTTCTGGTCATAGGCAGGAGATCCGCCCAGAATCCATCCACACGCCCATTTTTTTTGCACTCACTTCACTAGTTTCCGGATTTTCTTTCAGAGTTTTGGGGCGGCCATTGTAATATAGCCCCCTAGACTATATTGACTGACCTCGCCATGTCCCACACCTCCCGAGAAAAAGCCAAGCTGATCGCGCGCGTGCGCCGCATCAAGGGTCAACTCGAAGGCATCGAGCGCGCCCTGGAAGCAGATGCAGCCTGTGTCGAGGTGCTGCGCCAGATCGCGTCCGTGCGTGGCGCGGTCAACGGCCTGACTGCGGAGGTGATGGAAGACCATCTGCGCGAGCACGTCATCACGCCATCGACCGACAAGGAACGCCACCAGGGCGGCGAGGAAATGATCGAAGTCATTCGGGCCTACATGAAATGACCTTGTTGCCCGCGCCTTCCATTGCAGAAATTCAGCCATGAATCTCCACGTCCCCACCACGCTCGCACACGACCATTTCTTCCTCGGCGCTGACCACCAGCGCAACGAGAGCAAGGTATGGCTGGTGATTGCGCTCACGGCCAGCATGATGCTGGTCGAAATCGTTGCGGGCACCGTCTATGGCTCGATGGCGTTGGTGGCGGACGGCTGGCACATGTCCACCCATGCGGGTGCGATGCTGATCACCGCGCTGGCCTACCGTTTCGCGCGCCGGCATGCCAGCAATCCGCGTTTCACCTTCGGCACGGGCAAGCTCGGAGACTTGGCGGGATTTGCCAGCGCGGTGGTGCTGGCCCTGATCGCCTTGATGATTGGCTGGGAAAGCCTGGTGCGCCTGACCCAGCCAATCCAGATCGACTTCAACCAGGCGATCGCCGTGGCCGTCGTGGGGCTGCTCATCAACCTGGTCTGCGCCTGGCTGCTGAAGGATGACCACGCGCACCATGCCCATCACGGTCATGCGCATGGGCATGGGCATCACCACGATCACGACGACGATCACCATGCGCCGGGCAAGGGACGGGACAACAACCTGCGTGCGGCCTATGTGCATGTGCTGGCCGATGCCCTGACCTCTATCCTGGCCATCGTCGCGCTGCTGCTGGGCCGCAGCTATGGCTGGCTCTGGGCCGATCCGCTCATGGGCGTGATTGGCGCGCTGGTGATTGCCCGCTGGTCATGGGGGCTGATCCAGGACTCCGGCAGCGTGCTGCTGGAAGCCGCCGCCGAGGGGCAGGAAGTGCGGCAGGAGATTCGGGAGGCGATGGAGCCCACCGGAAGCCAGGTCACCGATCTGCATGTCTGGCAGGTGGGGCCGGGACATTTCGCGGCCATCGTTTCGTTGATGGCCCGGGAACCGAAGGAGCCCGTGCACTACAAGGCGCTGCTGGCGCATATCCACGAGCTGTCGCATGTCACGGTCGAGGTGCAGCGGGCCACCACATGACGATGCACCTCCCCCTCAATCATTCTGGCATTCATTGGCAAACTAGAATCGCATGATGCGCCGCAAGTTCGCCCTTGCCCTGATGTTGCTCTCCATGCTGTGGCAGTCCCTTGCCATCGGAGGGCAAGCTGCGGCATTCGCGGATGTTCACGAAGTGGCGCATATGGCGATGCACTCGCTGAGCGAGGCGCACCACCACCATGACGATGGCTCGGTCGTCCAGGACGACTCCGACGAGTCCCGGCAGCATGTCGTTGCCGATGGCGGCGTGAGCAGCCCCTTCCTATGGGCGGTGACATCCTTCTCGCTCATTCCCACCGGTTCCGCGCGTCCGCCCATGATGGACGAGTGGCCCCTGCCGCCGCCTGTGCTCGACGGCCCGCGAAGACCCCCCCGGCTGTCCTGACCTTCTGAAAACCCTCCCCCCGCTGCGCTTTCGCTCGGCCGGGCTGTTTTCAAGCCGGCGATTCCCTCATCTCTTTGCCCGCCCGTGCATGTCCATGTGGGCAGGCATCGCGTGCCTGTGGATCGCCATCGAATGAGTCAGGACTTTCGTGAAACCCGTTCCTTGGTTCGTGGCCTGCGCCATCGCAGGCTGCGCGGCTGTGGGGGGCGCCTTGCCCGCCGCTGCGCAAACCCCTTCGCCAACTCTCCCAGCCGCTCCGGCTGACAACCGCCGTGACACCCTGGCCGAAGCCGTGGAGGCCGCATGGCAGCGCGCCGTGCAGGCACGCGAAGCCCAGGCCCAGGGCCGGCGCGCCCAGGCCGAGCAGACCGCCGCCTCCAGCCTCTGGGCCGCGCCACCGGCGCTCGAACTCAACCACCGCAACGACCGCTGGCAAACCCATGCCGGGCGGCGCGAGAACGAGATCGGCGTTGCCTTGCCGCTGTGGCTGCCGGGCCAGCGCGATGCCCGTTCCGCTGCGGCTGATGCCGAACGCCAGCTTGCCGATGCGCAAACCCAGGCCGCACGCCTGCGGGTGGCGGGCCTGGTGCGCGAGGCGGCCTGGCGCTGGTCGGCGGCCCAGGCCGAAGCCGATGCGGCCGAAGCCCAGGTGCAATACCTGCAGCGCCTGTCCGACGACGTACAGCGCCGTGTCCGCGCCGGCGACCTGGCGCGCGCCGATGCCCTGGCGGCGCGGGCCGAGCTGCTGGACGCCCAATCCCTGGCGGGCGAGGTGCGCCAGAAGCGCCAGAGTGCGCAGGCGCAGTGGCGCAATCTGACCGGCCTGGAGGCGATGCCGGAGATGGCACCTCCATCCACGCCATCGGCGGGACTCGACGTTGCGACCAGTGACGTGCACCCCGAACTGCGACTGGCCGCGCAGGCCGTGGAGCGGGCGCGCAAGCGGGTGGGCGTGGTCAACACATCCCGGCGTGATCCGCCCGAGCTGCTGCTGCGCTACCGTGAAGAATCGCCGGGCACCGGCCAGACGACTCAGCGCAGCATCGGCATTGGCGTGCGCATCCCCTTTGGCACCGATGGCCGCAATGCGCCGCTGCAAGCCGCCGCCCTGGGCGAACTGGATGTCGCGGAAACCACCGAACTGCGACTGCGCGAGCGCCAGGAAGCCGACCTCGGCCTGGCCCGCTCGGCCATGCGCAACGCTGCCCGCCAACTGGAAGACGCCCGCGACCGCGCCGCGCTGCTGCGCGAGCGCACCCAGCTCATAGCCAAATCGTTCCAGGCCGGAGAAGCCCCGCTGCCCGAGCTGCTGCGCGCAGCCAATGCCGCCGCACAGGCGGATGCCGCCCTGGCGCGCCAACAAGCGGCGCTGGGCCTGAGCCAGGCCCAACTGCAACAAACCCTCGGACTCCTTCCATGAATTCCCTCTCCCTTTCCCGACGTGGCCCTTGGTCTGGTGGCTGGCAGCAATGGCTGTCCGGCGCCGCGCTGGCCTTCCTGCTGATTCTTTCCAGCGCAGGCGCCTGGGCTGCGCCCGGCGCCCACGGCCCCAATGGCGAACACCTGGACGCCCCCTCGGCGGCGGCAGGCAGCGCCAGCACCGCGCCGCGCATGGAGGCCCGCTCCGAGAGCTTCGAGCTGGTCGCCCACCTCCGGGGCGAGGAGCTGTCGATGCTCATCAACCGCTTCGAGACCAATGAGCCGGTGCTCAAAGCCAAGGTCGAGGTCGAATCCGGCACGGCGAAGGCGGCCGCCAAGTTCCACGAGGACATGGGCGACTACGCCGTCGATGACCCGGCTTTCCTCAAGGCGCTGAAGGCCCCGGGGTCGCATCCGCTGGTGGTCACGATCCTGGCCGGCGAGGAGTCGGACCTGCTGGAGGGGACGCTGCAAACAGGCCCGGCAACCGCGGCCCGTGGCGATGAGCACGGACATGCACACGATGGCGATGGACACAGCGGCTGGCACGGTATTCCCAACGTGGTCTGGGTGGTGCTCGTGATGCTGTTGCTGGCAGCGGCCAGCGCCTGGATGACCCGCCGCTCCCGCAAGGCCCAAGGAGGCGCCCAATGAACACCCGTCTGATTTCTGTGTCGATTCTTGTGGCAACCCTCCACATGCTGGCGGCTGGGAATGCCTGGTCGGCCCCTGGCGCGCATGGCCCCAACGGCGAACACCTCGATGCGCCGCAGGCCGTGAATGCCAACGGGCTGATGCGCCTGCCCGACGGCAGCGTCAACGTGCCGATGCTCGCGCAGCGGCGCATGGGCATCCGCACGCAGATCGTGGCCGCCTCGCAGGCACAGGCCACGGTGGAGCTGGCGGGCCGCGTGGTCATGGACCCGAATGCCGGTGGCCGCGTGCAGGCGGTGCATGGCGGCCGCGTCGAGGCTGGCCCACGTGGCCTGCCCGTCGCCGGACAGGCCGTGCGAAAAGGCGAGGTGCTGGCCTATATCCGCCACCATGCCGAACCCTATGCCCAGGCCAACCAGGAGGCGCAACTGGCCGAACTGCGCAGCAGCCGCCAGCTTGCCGCCCAGCGCGTCGAACGCCTGCAGTCGCTGGAAGGCACGGTGCCACGCAAGGACATCGAGGCCGCGAAAGCCGAGCTGCAAAGCCTGTCCGCACGAGAAAAAAGCATTGGCGCCAGCTTGGGCGCGCGCGAAGCACTGGTGGCCCCGGTCTCGGGCGTGATCGCCCGTGCGCAGGCGGTGATTGGCCAGGTGGCCAACGACCGCGAACTGTTGTTCGAGATTGTCGATCCCTCCCGGCTGATGGTCGAGGCCACGACCGCGGACGCGGCGCTGCCGGCCCGCATGGCCGGCGCTTCGCTGCGCGAGGCGCCCGGCGCACGCCTGCAACTGGTGGGCGCGGGCGGCGCGTTGCGCGATGGCGTGATGCCGGTCAACTTCCGTCTGCAAACCGGTGGCGCGGGGCAAGCCCTGCCGCTCGCGGTGGGCCAGCCCGTGACGCTGATCGCCCAGCTTGCCGAGCGCATCGAAGGCTTCGCGTTGCCAGCCCAGGCCGTGGTGCGCAATGCCGCCAACGAGCAGGTGGTGTGGATCAAGTCAGGAGCCGAGCGCTACATCCCGCAGCCGGTGCGCGTGCGGACGCTGGACGCGGCCACGGTGGTGGTCGTGCAGGGCCTGGGCGCGGACAACCGCGTCGTGGTCGAAGGCGCCGCGCTGCTGGCGCAGATCCGGTAAGGAGCACGCCATGTTCAACTGGATCGTGCGCAGCAGCCTGCGCAATCGCTTGTTCGTGCTCGCCATTGCGGCGTTTCTGCTGGTGTGGGGTGCCGTCAGCGCCTGGCGCACCCCCGTGGACGTGTTCCCTAACCTGGACAAGCCCCTGGTCACCGTGCTGACGGAGGCCGGCGGCATGGCGCCGCAGGAGGTGGAGCAGCTCGTCACCTTCCCGCTGGAGACCGCGCTCAACGGCATGCCGGGCGTCACCCGCGTGCGCTCGATGTCAGGCGTGGGCCTGTCCATCGTCTACGCCGAGTTCGACTGGGGCACCGACATCTACCGCAACCGCCAGCTCGTCGCCGAGCGCCTGGCGCTGGCGCGCGCGCAGTTGCCCGCCGGCATCGAGCCGACGATGGGACCCGTGTCCTCGATCATGGGCGAGATCATGCTGATCGCGCTGCCGATCACCGCGCAGGCCCAGGACGGCGCTTCGCCCATGCAGGCGCGCGAGTACGCGGACTTCGTGCTGCGCCCGCGCCTGCTGTCCATTCCCGGCGTGTCGCAGGTGATTCCGATCGGCGGTGACGTGCGCACGCTGCGCGTCGCACCGGACACGGCGCGCATGGCGCAGTTCGGCGTCTCGCTCAATCAGGTGGAGCAGGCCATGAAGGGCTATGCCTCCAATGCGGGTGGCGGCTTCATCGACCTGAATGGGCGCGAGTACCTGATTCGCCACGTCGGCCGTACGGCCGACCGTGATGCGCTGGGCGGCGACCTGGCCGGCGTGGCCGTCGCCTGGAAGGACGGCCGTCCCGTGCTGCTGGAGCAGGTGGCGCAGGTCGGTTTCGCGCCGGGCCTCAAGCGCGGCGATGGCGGCTACAACGGCGGCCCCGCCGTGATCGCCAGCGTGCAGAAGCAGCCCGGTGCCGACACCGTGAAGCTCACCGCCGCCGTGGAGGCGGCGCTGCAGGAGCTGGTGCCCGGCCTGCCCAAGGGCCTGGCCCAGCCGCAGGTGCTGTTCCGCCAGGCCGACTTCATCCAGGCTTCGGTGGGCAACGTGGGCGAGGCGCTGCGCGACGGCGCCGTGATGGTCGCGGTCATCCTGTTCGCTTTCCTGCTGTCGGCGCGCACCACGCTGATCTCGCTGCTGGCCATCCCGCTGTCGCTGGCGGTGGCGGCGCTGGCCTTCCGCGCCTTCGGCCTGTCGATCAACGTGATGACGCTGGGCGGTCTGGCCATCGCCATCGGCGAGCTGGTGGACGACGCCGTGGTGGACGTGGAGAACATCCTGCGCCGCTTGAAGCAGAACCGGCAGAACCGCACGGCGGGCGACCCCCTGTCGGTGCTGGAGGTGGTGCGCCGCGCCAGCGTGGAGGTGCGCTCGGGCATCGTTTACGCCACGCTGGTCGTGGTGCTGGTGTTCGTGCCGCTGTTCGCGCTGCCGGGCATCGAGGGGCGGCTGTTCGCACCGCTGGGCGTGGCCTACATCGTCTCCATTCTGGCCTCCATGCTGGTGTCGATGACGGTGACGCCGGTACTGGCCTACTACCTGCTGCCGCGCATGAAGCGCATAGCCCACGGCGACAGCCCGCTGGTCGCGTGGCTCAAGCGACTGGATACGAGGGTGCTGGCTTGGTCTTTCCCACGGGCACGGGCGCTGGTGGCTTGCGCCGCCGTGGCGGTGCTGCTGGCCGGGGCCAGCGTGCCGTTCTTCCCGCGCGCTTTCCTGCCCGCGTTCAACGAGGGTTCGCTGGTACTTGGGCTGGTGCTCTCTCCGGGCACCTCGCTGGAACAGGCCAACCGCATCGGCGCCGAGGCCGAGCGGCTGATCGCCGAGGTGCCCGAAGTGCGGCAGGTCGGCCGGCGCACCGGCCGCGCCGAGCTGGACGAGCATGCCGAGGGCGTGCATGCGGCCGAGATCGACGTGGACCTCAAGCCATCATCGCGCAGCCGCGAGGCCATCATGGCCCACATCCGCGAACGCCTGGCCCTGCTGCCGGCGCAAGCCACCATCGGTCAGCCGATCTCGCACCGCCTGGATCATTTGCTCTCGGGCGTGCGGGCGCAGATCGCGCTCAAGGTCTTCGGCGACGACACGGATGCGCTGCGGGGACTGGCCGAGCAGTTGCGCGGCCGCCTGGCTGGCATTCCGGGCCTGGTGGATCTCACGGTGGAAAAGCAGGTACTGATCCCGCAGATCACCGTGCGCATCGACCCGCGCAAGCTGGCGCAGACGGGCCTGGCGCCTGGCGAGGCGGTGCGGCTGCTCAGGGCACTGACCGACGGCGCGCACAGCGCCGAGATCGTGGACGGCCCGCGCCGCTACGACCTGGTGCTGCGACTGCCCGACCAGCGGCGCAGCCCGCAGGATCTGGCCGCAACACTGATCGACACGCCGGCCGGGCGTCTGCCGGTCTCCGCCTTCGCCACGGTGGCGGAAGAGGACGGCCCCAACCAGATCGGCCGCGAGAACGGACGCCGGCGCATCGTGGTCTATGCCAATACCGATGGCCGCGACATGAGCGCCATCGTCGCGCAGATCCGCCAGGCCATCGGCGAGACGCCGTTGCCGCCGGGCTACTTCATCAGCCTGGAGGGCCAGTTTCAGGCCCAGGAGCAGGCGGCGCAGTTGATCGGCGCGTTGTCGCTGGTCTCGCTGGCGATGATCTTCCTGGTGCTGTACGCGCGCTACCGCTCGGCGGTGCTGGCCGGCATCGTGATGGCCAACATCCCGTTGGCGCTGATCGGCAGCGTGGTGGCGATGTGGATCGCGGGCGTGAGCCTGTCGGTGGCCTCGATGGTGGGCTTCATCACCCTGGCGGGCATCGCCACGCGCAACGGCATCCTGAAGATCAGCCACTACATCAACCTGTGCAAGTTCGAGGGGGAGACCTTTGGCATGCCGATGATCGTGCGCGGCTCGCTGGAGCGGTTGACGCCGGTGCTGATGACGGCGCTGGTGGCCGCCTTCGCGCTGACCCCGCTGCTGCTGGCCGCCGATGCGCCCGGCAAGGAAATCCTGCACCCGGTGGCGGTGGTGATCTTCGGTGGGCTGGTCAGCTCGACCGTGCTGGACACCCTGCTCACGCCGGTGCTGTATTGGCTGCTGGGCCGCAAGCCCACCGAGCGGCTGCTGCAGGCGGAGCCGGAGGCCGCAGGCCAGGTGCCAGTGTCGCAGGAGGCGTACTGATGCGGGGTGACGCACACCCCGCCTGAATGCTGTTTCGACAAGGCTTTGCGGCGCCGCCTTTTTTGCAAGCGCGCTGCACCCTGAAAGGATATTTCCATGAACTTCAAACCTGCTTCCCTGCGCCTGCTGTCCGCTTCTGCCTTGTGCGCGGCTTCTCTGCTGGCTGCTCCCACTGTCTTCGCGCATGGCGATGCCAAGCCACAGCATGGCGGCATCGTGCGCACCGCCAGCGACCTGTCCTTCGAGCTGGTGGCCGCTGCCGATGGCGCTGCCCTCTACATCCTTGACCACGGCAAGGACTACGACACCGCCGGCGCGAGCGGCAAGCTCACGGTGCTCAACGGCGCGGACAAGTCCGAGGCTGACCTCCAACCCGCCGGTGGCAACAAGCTGGAGGCCAAGGGCGTGAAGCTGGGCGCGGGTGCCAAGGTCGTGGCCGCACTGCAGACCGCCGACAAGAAGACCGTGACGGTTCGCTTTACTGTCAAGTAACGCATCAGGAATACGCTGGCGCACCATGAAACACGCTTCCATGCCTTGGCCCGCCCTGCGGGGCGGCCTGTTGGCCTTGCTGGCCGCGGCCCTGTTTGGTATCAGCACGCCACTGGTGCAGCGCATCGGCGCGGGCGTGGGCGCGTTCTCGACGGCGGCGCTGCTTTACGCAGGCGCAGCCATCGTGGGCGTGCTCTCGCGTCAGCGGGTGGACAAGGAAGCGCGGCTGGTGCGCGGCGACTTTCCGCGCCTGCTGGCCATGGCCGCCTTTGGGGCGGTTCTGGGGCCGGTCGCGCTGGCCTGGGGTTTGCAGCACACCAGCGGCACAGGCGCTTCGCTGATGCTGACCCTCGAAGCCCTGTTCACCGCGTTGCTGGCGAGGCTGCTGTATGGCGAGACCATGGACCGGCGCGTCTGGGCCGCCATGCTCCTGCTGCTGGCCGGAGGCATGGCCCTGGTGCTCGATCAGGGGCGCGAGGGCGGCAGCCAGCTTTGGGGGTTGCTCGCCGTGCTCGTCGCCACGATGGCCTGGGGCACGGACAACACCTTGTCGCGCGCGCTGGCCGAGCGTGATCCCGGCCAGGTGGTGCTGGGCAAGGCCGTCCTGGGGACTTCGGCCACGGCCCTGCTGGCCGTTTTGGCGGGTGATCCGTTGCCGACGCTGGGCGCGGCCCTGGGCCTGATGGCCGTGGGGGCCACGGGCTACGGCCTGAGCCTGCGCTTTTACCTGCTGGCCCAGCGGGCCTTCGGCGCGGCGCGCACGGGTTCGGTGTTCGCCTTCGCGCCCTTCATCGGCGCCGCGATCGCCATGGCGCTGGGAGACCGCAGCGGCACGTGGATCATGGCGGTGGGGGGCCTGCTGATGGTGCTGGGGATGGTGCTGCACCTGGCGGAGTCGCACGGGCACGAGCATGCGCATGAGCGGCTGGAACACGAGCACGCACACAGCCACGACGACGGCCACCACGACCACACGCACGATCCGATGCCGGTTGGGGCGCACAGCCATGCCCACGTACACGAGCCGATGGTGCATGCGCACCCGCATGTGCCGGATGCGCACCATCGACACGAGCACTGACATTTGCTCAGGATGACCTTGAACGGGCTGGATCGAAATGCGAAAGCATGTCTCGGTGCACGCTCAAGCGCCCGTTTGGCCGCCACATAGGGCTCAAGCTACCAGCGGACGCGCCAAGGTGGCCGCGAGGCCGATCACTGCGCACGCACCCAGCAGTGGCATCACGCCCAGCTTGAAACGGAACAGCGCCACCGCTGCGCCCAGTGCGATCAGGGCCGAAAGCCAGTCGAAGGCGCCGCTGAAGCCCTGAGGCCACAGCACGTGGTACGCGAAGAACAACGCCAGGTTGAGGATCACGCCCACGACGGCCGCCGTGATCGCCGACAGCGGTGCGGTGAAGCCGAGTTTGCCGTGCGTGGCCTCGATGGCCGGGCCGCCCGCCAGGATGAAGACGAAGGACGGCAGGAAGGTGAAGAAGGTCACCACGGCAGCGGCCAGTGCGCCGCCGAGAAACAGCGCATCGGGGCCAAGCACCTGCTTGAGCCAGCCGCCGACGAAGCCGACGAAGGCCACCACCATGATCAGCGGCCCCGGGGTGGTCTCGCCCAAGGCCAGACCGTCGATCATCTGCGCGCCCGAGAGCCACTGGTGATGCTCCACCGCGCCCTGGTACACGTAGGGCAGCACCGCGTAGGCGCCGCCGAAGGTCATCAGCGCGGCCTTGGTGAAGAACCAGCCCATCTGGGTCAGCGTGCCCTGCAGCCCCTGTACCGCGACGAGCGTACCCATCGCGAGCGCCCACAGCCCCAACCCGGCGGCGAGAACCTTGGCCAGGTGGCTGCGCGAGAAGCGCGCGTGCGCCGGCGTCGGCGTGTCGTCGTCGATCAGGGCCGGGCCATAGCCTTGCTGGGCACCGCCATGGCCGCCGCCGAGTGCGAACACGCCCGGCGCCCAACGGGCACCGAAGTAGCCGATCAACGCGGCGGCCAGGACGATTGCCGGGAAGGGTGTGCCGAAAGCGAAGATCGCAACGAAGGCCAGCGCCGCGATGCCCCACATCCAGCCGTTCTTGAGCGCCCGGCTGCCGATGCGGTGCGCGGCATGCAGCACCAGCGCCGTGACGGCCGGCTTGATGCCGTAGAAGATGCCCGCCACCACCGGCACGTCGCCAAAGCGCAGGTAGATCCACGACAGCGCGATCAGGATGAACAGCGAGGGCAGCACGAACAGTGCGCCGGCCACCATGCCGCCCCAGGTGCGGTGCATCAGCCAGCCGATGTAGGTGGCGAGCTGCTGCGCCTCCGGGCCGGGCAGCAGCATGCAGTAGTTCAGCGCATGCAGGAAGCGCTTCTCGCTGATCCAGCGCCGCCGCTCCACCAGTTCGGTGTGCATGATCGCGATCTGCCCGGCCGGCCCGCCGAAGCTGATGAAGCCGAGCTTGAGCCAGAACCAGAAGGCCTCCCGAAAACTCACGGGCGCGGGCGCTGCATCCTGCTGCTGCGGGCGTTGGAGAACGGCACTCATGAAGATGCTCCCGGCGCCGCGTAGAGCGCATCGAAGACCGCGGATGCGGCGAGGACCAGTCGATCGTCGTCGGCATGCACTTCGCGCAGGCCGCCGAGCACGGCTTCCAGCCCAGCCGCTTCGGCCACGGGAATGCCGCCGACGTCGAGGTAATGCACGGCCCCGGCGATGCGCTGCAGCTTCGGATCAGCGTCCAGGCCGAAGCTCGCGGCCATCACCTCGAAGGTCACGCGTGCGCCGACGTGGGTGAAGCGGGCGCCGTCGTAGTCGAAGCCGATGGCGCCGCGCGGCGCCTTCCTGGCATCGCTCAGCCAGGTGAACTTGGCCTTGGGGTCGATGAAGCGCCGGACCAGCCAGGCGCAGGCCAGCCGGTCCACCCAGGGCCTTGCCCGGGTCGCCCAGGCCTTGCCCTTGAACTTGGCGGGGTCGAGCCGCTCGATGCCATCGTCGGCGCGCGGCTGTGGCTCGCCCTTGGAGAAATGGTTGTCGAAAGCGCGCCGCAGCACCAGGAGGTCCGAGTCGGCCTGCTGCGCGGCGGGGCCGGGGTAGTAGTCGATGCGTCGCAGCGTCTGCAGGGCATCCGCCACGCCGCGCAGGCGGCGCCGTGCCTCGGTTTCGCCGAGCTTCTCTAACTCGGCCTGGAGCGCCGTCGCGGTGTCGCGCCATTGCGCGTAGACCTCGGTCCGGTCGAACTGCGCGAGCACCTCGGCGCGCTGGGCCTCGTCGCGTGGCGACAGGGTCAGTACAGAGGCGGTGCCTCCGTGCTCCCGGACCTCTGCGGCCAGGGATTCCAGCACCGAGGCATGTTCATCGGGCAGCAGGTAGGCGCCATCGCGCAGGGCTGCACAGCCCAGCGCCTTGAGGGCACGCCAGATGCGCAGGCGCACGGCGTTGGGCTGGGTGGGGAGCGTGACGATCAGGATGGACCACATAAGCATGAATCATACACTACAACATAAGAAATATATGCTTCATCCATCGTGCGATGTCCAACGTCTTGGAGAATGGGGTAGCGACAGCTTGCCGGTATCCCTGGCGTGCCCATTTGCACGCCCGCATTGGCCGGCAAGAGGACTTGATCCTTGCTGGGCACATCCCCGTTGGCACAGGGTCGATCCCGGCCTTCAACAGGCGATACAGCGAGTGCGGCTCATCCACTCTCATAGGCTCCGCTCGGAGCTAATTTTTTTGCCTTGTTGCCTCGCAAGAAACGGGCAACCCGCAGTTCTCATTCTTGGCTGACCGCGCTGCAGCGCGCGCCCAAGGTATCGGCTTATCGCAACAGAAGAGCCGAGCCATGTCCGCAAACCACTCATACCGGCGTCTGGTCGGCGCAAGCCTCCTGGCCGCAGCCTTGGCCAGCGGCTGCGCGACCACCATGGCGCCGCTCGCACCCGAAGCCGCCGACGAAGTCTCGCCTGCGCTCGGGCCCGCAACGCCCGTGTTCATTCCAGTCGTGCGCTATGGCCGCTACACCCTCGTTGAACTGGCACCGACGTCGGCGCAGCGCGACCTGCTATTGCAAACGATCGACGTGTCCATGCCCGAGGATGCCCGCGCCACGGTTGGCGACGGGCTGCGGCATGTGCTCAAGCGCAGCGGCTATCAGCTTTGCGAGACGGCGCATGCCGTGATCGAGTTGTACGCGCTGCCGCTGCCAGCCGCGCACCTGCATCTGGGTCCCATGAGCCTGCGCGATGCGTTGCTCACCCTGGTCGGACCGGCCTGGGGACCGCACGCGAATGACCGCACGCGCCAAGTCTGCTTCGAGCGGATCGGCGAACCCGATGGGACCGACCCGATTCTTCAACCGCCCGCCGCCGACGCGGCGCAGACGTTCCCGCTCGCGGGAGGCCAGCCATGAACGCTTCGCAGTCTTCCCGGCGCCCGGCCGCCGCCGTGGTGGTGCAGTGCCTGCTCTGGCTTTGGCTGATCTGCCTCAGCGTCCTCGTGGCCCTAGGCTATCAGACGATGAGCGACCTGGCCGACCAGGAGCGGCTCGATACCCGCCTGCAACGCGTCGAAGCGCAGGTAGCCGGTCTGGCCGAAACCACCCAGGCCTTGCAGCAGCGGCCCGCAGCCGCGACCGCCACAGGCCTGCAAGACGTCCGTCAGGCTCTGGAGGCCCGCATTGCCCAATTCGAGCAGGCGCTAGGCGGCCATGCAACTGCCGACGACCTTCAGGCGCTGCGCGCGAAGGTCGAGCAAATCAAGGCACGCCAGACCGCTGCGCGTGCCGCAGCACCCGCCCAGCCGCGCACACCAAGCAAGCCCGAACCGCCGCCGCTGCCATTCCGCGTTGTCGGGGCCGAACTGCGCGCCGGCCAGCGCAGCGTGTCCGTCGCGCCGAGCATCGGGGACTTCACGCCCGCCCAACTTCAGGTGCTGCTGCCCGGGGATGCGGTCGGCCCGTGGCGCCTGCAGGCGATCGAGGGCAACACCGCAGTGTTCCAGGCCGGCAACCAGACCCGCCGCGTGACGATTCCCTGACCGGAGCACCCCATGAAGCCGTCGATCCTCCTTTTCGCGGTCCTGGTGGCGTCGTCGCAATGGCCCGCCTGGGCGCAGCAGCCCGCAACGACCTCGGCGCGCAACGCACAGAGCCAGGAGCGCCCGCTGGCCGCCCGCGTGCTGGACGACCGGGTGGCAACCGAATGGGGCTTGCAGCCACAAGAATGGGCACGCTACCGCGAGCTGATGGATGGGCCGCTGGGTATCTACTCGCCCAACCTGGACCCGCTGTCCGCCCTGGGCATCGAAGCTCGCACGGACGAAGAACGGCGCCGCTATGCGGAACTGCAGGTGCAGGTGGAAGCGCGCCGCGTCGAGAAGCTGCTCGCCTACCAGCGCGCCTACGACGAGGCCTGGCAGCGCCTGAATCCGGGGATGCAGCGCGTGAACCTGCCCGACGACAAGCCGGGCGCCGGCACATCCAGCAGTCCCTTGCGCGGCAGCGGCCGCATGGCGGTGTTCGTCAAGGACGGCTGCGCAGCCTGCGGACAGCTCGTGCAGCGCCTGCAATCCTCGGGCGCGGAGTTCGACCTGTACATGGTGGGCAGCCGCCAGGATGACGCGCGCATCCGCGACTGGGCCAAGCGCGCGCAGATCGACCCGGCGCGCGTGCGCGCCGGCAGCATCACGCTCAACCACGACGGCGGCCGCTGGCTGTCGCTGGGCCTGCCCGGCGATCTGCCCGCCGCCGTGCGCGAAGTGAACGGCCAATGGCAGCGCCAGCCGTAGCCATGCCCCTGCGCGCACTGGTGCTCACTGCCGGCCTGTATGCCGTTGCCGCCCTGGCCCAGGAGGTTCCGCCACCGGCTTACCAGCTTGCCGCCCAGCGCGCAGGCATCCCCTCGACCGTGCTCTACGCCGTGGCCTTGCAGGAGAGCGGCATCCGGCGCAACGGGCGCCTGGTGCCGTGGCCGTGGTCCCTCAACGTCGCCGGCCAGTCGCGCCGCTTCGCCACGCGCGCCGACGCCTGCGCTGGCCTGCAGCAGGCGATGCGCGCCACGCCGCACACGCGCATTGATGCGGGCCTGGGCCAGATCAACCTCGGTTACCACAAGCACCGCTTTACCGGCGCGTGCGACCTGCTGGATCCGTATCGCAACCTGGCCGTTGCCGCCGAGATCCTGAAGGAGCAGCACACCCCCGGCGAGGACTGGCTGCTGGCGATCGGCCGCTACCACCGCCCCGCAGGCGGCGAGCCCGCCGCCCGCTATCGGCGCAGCGTGTCGCGCCACCTTGCCCGCGTGCAGGGCACGCGACCAGCCGCCGCGGTCCTCGCGGCGCGCCAGGAGACCTCCCCATGACGAAACCCCATCCCGCCCATCTCGCGTTCACGGGCCTACTCATGCTGCTGTCAGGCCTGCCGCTGGCCTCGCGTGCCGGCGAGCCACTGATCGTTGTCGAGGACCGTGGCGGCACGTCGGCATTGCCGTACTACGAAGCCCTGAATCTCCAGCCGCGCGCCAACGCACCGGCGCGGCCGTCCATCCCGACGCCCCAGCTTCCTGCCACACCGGCGGACGAAGCCGCGATGCTGCCGGTGCGCAGCGCCAAGCTCACGCCTGGCACCGTCGCGCGGCGTGTGATTGAAGCGCCCGGCCTGCGGCCGTTCGTGGTCATCGGCGACGACGAGGCTTCCCGGGCCTGGTTGCAGCGCCGCGCCGCCGCTTTGCGCGAACGTGGCGCGGTCGGCCTGGTGGTCAACGTCGAGACCGCGCAGGGCCTGGCGCGGCTGCGCGCGCTGGCGCCAGGCTTGCCGCTCGCCCCCGTTGCCAGCGACGACCTGGCCGATCGCCTGGGCCTGCGGCACTACCCGGCGCTGATCACGGCCACTGGCATCGAGCAATGAAGCCATGTCGGGGAAACAGCCGGTCGAGGTTCTGCTACGCCCAGCGGTGGAGCTATACACCATCGCGGCGTGTGCAGGCGCCGCGTTTCTGTGCCTGGTGGCCCCATGGTCGCTCGCGCTGAGCCCTTCGATGGGCGTCGGCAGCGCCTTGGCATTCGGTGCCTACGGCGCGATCCGCTACCGCGATGCCCGCGTCATTCTGCGCTACCGGCACAACATCCGCCGCCTGCCGCGGTACGTGATGACGAGCAAGGACGTGCCGGTCAGCCAGCAGCGCTTGTTCGTGGGGCGCGGGTTTCTCTGGGAGCAGAAGCACACCCATAGGCTGATGCAGACGTACCGGCCGGAGTTTCGCCGCTACGTCGAGCCGACGCCGGCCTACCGGCTGGCCAGGCGCCTGGAGGAACGGCTGGAGTTCGCGCCGTTCCCGCTGTCCCGGCTGCCCGCGCTCACGGGCTGGGACGTGCCTTTCAACCCCGTGCGCCCGTTGCCGCCTGTCGGCGGCCTGCCGCGCCTGCATGGCATCGAGCCCGACGAGGTGGACGTCAGCCTGCCGCTGGGGGAGCGCGTCGGACACTCGCTGGTGTTGGGCACCACGCGGGTGGGCAAGACGCGGCTGGCCGAGTTGTTCGTCACGCAGGACATCCGCCGCAAGAACGCCGCAGGCGAGCACGAGGTCGTGATCGTCATCGACCCCAAGGGGGACGCGGACCTGCTCAAGCGGATGTATGCCGAGGCCCAGCGCGCGGGCCGTGAAGGCGAGTTTTACGTCTTCCACTTGGGCTGGCCGGACATTTCGGCGCGCTACAACGCGGTGGGCCGCTTCGGCCGCATCAGCGAAGTGGCGACCCGGGTGGCGGGGCAGCTCTCCGGCGAAGGCAACAGCGCGGCGTTCCGCGAGTTCGCATGGCGCTTCGTGAACATCATTGCCCGCGCCCTGGTGGAGCTGGGGCAGCGCCCGGACTACATGCTGATCCAGCGGCACGTCATCAACATCGACGCGCTGTTCATTGAGTACGCCCAGCACTACTTTGCCAAGACGGAGCCCAAGGCCTGGGAGGTGATCGTCCAGATCGAGGCCAAGCTCAACGAGAAGAACATCCCAAGGAACATGATCGGGCGCGAGAAGCGTGTGGTGGCGCTGGAGCAATACCTCTCCCAGGCGCGCAACTACGACCCTGTGCTCGATGGCCTGCGCTCGGCGGTGCGCTACGACAAGACCTACTTCGACAAGATCGTTGCATCGCTGCTGCCGCTGCTGGAGAAGCTCACGAGCGGCAAGATCGCCCAGCTCCTGGCGCCGAACTACTCCGACCTGGCCGACCCGCGCCCGATCTTCGACTGGATGCAGGTCATCCGAAAGCGGGCCATCGTCTATGTGGGTCTGGATGCGTTGTCTGACGCCGAGGTCGCCGCAGCGGTCGGCAATTCGATGTTCTCTGACCTGGTTTCGGTGGCCGGACACATCTACAAGCACGGAATCGACGATGGCCTGCCCGGCGCAGTGGCTGGCGCTCGCGTGCCGATCAACGTGCACGCGGACGAATTCAATGAACTGATGGGCGATGAATTCATCCCGCTCATCAACAAGGGCGGCGGTGCCGGCCTGCAAGTCACGGCGTACACGCAGACGCTCTCGGACATCGAGGCCCGCATCGGAAATCGCGCGAAGGCCGCCCAAGTGATCGGGAATTTCAACAATTTATTCATGTTGCGCGTGCGCGAGACGGCCACCGCGGAACTGCTGACGAGGCAGTTGCCGAAGGTCGAGGTCTATACAACCACCATCGTCTCGGGCGCGACGGACAGCTCAGACATCCGCGGCGCGACGGATTTCACGTCGAACACCCAGGACCGCATCAGCATGGCCAGCGTGCCGATGATCGAGCCGTCACACGTCGTCGGCCTGCCCAAGGGCCAGTGCTTCGCGCTGCTGCAGGGCGGCCAGCTCTGGAAGGTGCGTATGCCGCTGCCGGCGCCGGACCCGGATGAAGTGATGCCGGCGGACCTGCAGCAACTGGCCGGGTACATGCGCCAGAGCTACAGCGAGGCCACGCAGTGGTGGGAGTTCACCAGCTCGTCGGCCTTGCAGGATGCGGCCTTGCCCGACGACCTGCTGGACGATGCCGCTGCGGCCGAGCCCGGCGCGGTGGCCACCGGCGCCGACGATGGCGCGGGCAACGAGGCCGTGCCATGAAGGATGCCGCCTCGACCGCGCAGCGGGAGCAGAACCATCGCCAAGGCTTGATCGTCGGCACCATCACCTTACCGTTCCGGCTGCTCGGGGTGCTCATTGGCTCGCTGCTGTTTTCGATCGTGGTGGAGTGCGCCGGCATGCACCTGTTCTGGAAGGACCAGGGCTGGCGCCACTCCCAGCAGATGCTGCGGTACGAACTCGGGCACCTGTCCAACCACTTCACGCGCAGCGTGGTGGTACAGGAGCCCGGGCGCACGGCGCACGAGTTGGTGGATACCGGGTACGAGTGGGTGTTCGTGCGCTCGGGGTTGCTGGAGCGCATGAGCCAGACCGCCGAGCGCGTCCGCGCGCCCAGCCACGGGCAGAGCCGCAACTTCCGCTACTACATCAGCCAAGTCTATGTCTGGGCCGAAAGCTACCTGATCGCTGCGGCCTTCACGACGCTCACCTTCCTGGTGCGCCTGCTGGTCCTGGTGCTCACGCTGCCGCTGATCCTCACGGCGGCATTCGTCGGCCTGATTGACGGCCTGGTGCGACGGGATGTGCGCCGGTTCGGCGCGGGCCGCGAATCCGGCTTCATCTACCACCGCGCGAAGGCCAGCCTGATGCCGTTGGCCGTGCTGCCTTGGGTCACCTATCTCGCTCTGCCCATATCGGTGCATCCTCTGGTCATCCTGCTGCCCAGCGCGGCGTTGCTGGGGATGGCAGTCAGCCTGACCGCAGGCAGCTTCAAGAAGTACTTATGAGGTGACACGGGCGGCACGGCTCTGCAAAGCCGTGTGCCGTTCATCGGTTCTGCAGGGTATCAAGAGCAGCATCCAACGCCGTAACCGCCTCGACGACCGTTCTTACCGTCGCCCGATCAAACTCATGATCGCGCTGAGCGTCGTGCACACCGCTATTGAGGTAACCCCATTCAATACTCGTACCGCTGACATTGAGCAGCCGGACCAACGCCCCTACGGCATCCGGCGCACCCGCATGTTGCGCCGCGATACGCTCGACGGCCGACCGCAACTTGGTGCATTTATTGTTCAGCTCCCAAGGCGCGCGGGGCCCGCTCAGCTTGATGTCGATCCGGCCGTCCGCCCGCCGACCCAGCCACGTCCACAGGCGGTCCGTCAGACTCTCCAGCGCCGGCCGGGCCTGACGCAGTGCCTCGCGTTTCTCGTCAGCCGCCAACGCCTGCTGGGCCAGAAGAACATAGTTCTTCGCTGGCGGGTCGCTGTCGGCCCGCAGTTCGTGCTCTCCCTGATGCGGGAGAAACTTGTAGCGCTTAATGGCCGCGGCGCGGCGCACGCCCAACTCCTGCTGGATGCGGTGCAGGAACTCCTCTGCGTGCGAGGTGAGGATAACCTGCTTGCCGTGGAGCAAACCGTCCTCGAAGAAGGTACGCCAGATGCCATCGCGATGGTCGTCGTCGATCGCGTTGACGACGTCATCGAATATGACCACGGGGCAGCCCTGCGCGAGGTTCTTGGCAAGCAGAATCGCCAGGCCCAGGCATTTGATGTGCCCTTCGCTGAAGACGATCAACGCGTCGTAGCGCGCGCCCGGCTCGCCGGCGAACTCCACCTCGATCTTGCCGTTCTCGGCCACGGGCAACCACAGCGCGTGCAGCAGATCGCCGGGCGGATCGGCCCGGTTGAATGCGTTGTAGAGATGGCGGGCTTGGTCTCCCAGCCCCTGTAGCAGAACCCCCGGCAGAGCGGTTAGGTATGCCTGAATCTCGGGCAGGAAGCCGTCGTAGGCGGCCTTGACCCGCTGATGGTGCACCACCACCGGCATTTCGTCCGTGGCCGCCTGGATTAGGCCGCGGTTCGCGTCGTCGAATTGGGCCACGGTTTGGCGGGCGGCCGCCAGCTCCTGATCCGCAGTCGTGCGCATGGTCCGCAGCCGTTCGATCTCCAGCTGATGCTGTTGCAGGCGGTCCCGCTCCTGGGCCATCGCGCCGCGCTGGGCATTCACGTCGCGCGCCTGCGCGTCGAAGCCTTCGATGATCTGTGCGATCCGTAAGAGGGCTTGCCAGGCGCGCTGGTCCCCATTCACCCCGCCGCCGAGCCAATTGCCCGCCGACGTGGGAGGCAGCAGTGGCAGGCCCGCGGCCTGCGATTCGGCAGGACAAGCGACCCCAGCCGCCGCCACCACGCGGCGCATTTCGTCACACAGCGCTCGGACCGCCTCGCTCAACTGCGTCCGATGCCCGGCCTCCTGCTGCTGCAGGACGGCCAGTTGCGCGAGCTGCTCCAGGCCCATTCGCGCCCTGGCGAACGGGTCCTGCGCCACGGCGGCCAGTTCGGTTCCACATGCCGGACACGCGGTCGCCCCGTCCGCCAACGCTTGCACGGCCTCGTAGAGCTTCGCGTACGACACCTCGCCGGCGCGGGCCGCGAGTTGCGCGGAAGACGCTTGCCACAGTCCCTGGACGCGGTAGGCCTCTGCCAGCAACGCTTGCAGGCGGGCCTGGGTCACCTCGTGAATGGCAGGCGGGTTGGCGTCCAGCTGAGCCTGGACATACGGTAGCCGTCCTTGCTGCTGCGGCGTACCCAGCAGCCAGTCCACGCAGGTTTGATAGGTCGCGCCAGGTGACATGCGCTGCGCCAAAGCTTGTTCCAGGCCCTCGACCGCTGCGATCTTCTGCGGGTAGGCGGCGATGGTCTGTTCGGAGTTCGCCAACTGCAGGCGACGCTGCGCCAGCTGCGCCGCCTGCACGCCGGCAAGCATCAGGTCCTGATCGAGCGAGGGGTTGAAGCCGCGCACGAACTCGCTGAACTGGTCCACGCCGAACAGGGTGGCGATGAGCTGGCGCTGATCGCTCGGGGTCCGCGCGGCGATTCGGGCGAAATCGTCGAGGCGGTTCTTCTCGATGAAGCAGAAGCGATACTCAGCTTCGTCGGGCTGGACGGCCTGCGCCTCGCCCGCCGCCGTAGACGACAGGACTGGCGCGATGTGGCGGCGCAGGCGAGCGTTGTTGCAGTACGTCCGCTGGTCGACCCGCTTGGCCTGCGCTTCGCTGATCGAACCGAGCATCGCCACTTCCAAGGCTTCGCAGAAGCTGCTCTTGCCGGTGCCGTTGGCACCGTAGACCAAGGTGATGTCATGGCTGAGGTCGAACGTCTCCTGCCGCATGAATCCTCGAAACGGCCCGACTTCGAGCTGGTGCAGTCACCCGAGCGCCGGCCCGTTTTCGGGGCCGCGCGCGTCCCCGTCGTAGGCGACAGGCATCTGCGCCAGATGCGCGATGGCCAGCGGCGCCAAGCGCGTGGAGCGCCCCCGGCGTGCAGCACCGACCTCGGCCAGTGGCTGCAGGTGATCGAGCACCAGGTGCGCCAGCCGGCGCACGTCGTCGTGCACGTGCCGCTGCGTCAAGTGCGCCAGGAACCGGTGGTACTCCGAACGTATGCTTGCCACAGCGACCCCTCACTTGGTCAACCACTGACCGTAAGCCTCCACATCGATCATGGGGACCGTTCCACTGAACTGAAGCTGCGCGATCAGCTTGAAAAGAAACGCGGTCGCCGGCTTGTTTTCGTTGGTGTAGCTGTACGCGCCGCTGGCTTGGTCATAGAAAAAGTGCCCGTGGGCGGCAACGCATCCGATGTCCAGACGCCCCTCGGTGAGGTTTGCGTTCAGCGCCTTGTCCATGGATGGGCCCAATGCAGGACTCCATTCGCTCTCGAAGGTGAGCAAGCCACCCAGAATCGGAATCAACGGCTTCGCTGGGTAGGTCCCGCCAGCGTGCGGGATCGGCAGGCTCGTGCGGTGCAGCCTGCGCACACTGGCGACCTTCTCCTGGGCATAGGCCACAAGCCCCGCGTCAGCCGTCTGCTTGGCCTCGAACACGGCGTACACGCTTTCGGCTGGAATGATCGTCTCGTTCTCGTAGGTGAAGATAAAAGGCGAATATTGCCGATCAAACACCACCACATCGATCTGCTGGCTGAAGTTCCCCAGGCTGTCCACCACATGCGCCTTCGCCGCCTGGTACCGTTTGGGCAGATAGGTATCCAGCATGTCGATCCAGACGTTCTCGCTCGCATCCCCCTTCGTACCCGGGTGACCGAAGGTCTTGCGTACTACGGACAAGCGCTGCTGGATGTCTTCATGCAGGGACGACAGGAGCTGGGAAAGCGACCACTGGGACATGCTGTACCTCGATGGGACGTGTATGGAAGCCGATGGAATCAGGACAGTGGGAACTTGGGGCCAAACAGTGCGCGCCAGGCGCGAAGCGCTTCGATATTGCGACCACGACGCGCGTGGTCGATGGCGATGCTTGCGTCCTGGCTCGCCTGGAACAGCAGCTGCTGCGCGCGCTGCTTGCGCGCGGCATCCATATCGTTGCTGATCGCCGGGCCAAGTCCGGCGGGATCCGGCCACTCGTCATGAACACGATCGGCAAGCGTGGCAAAGAACGACTGGATCTCGCGATCGAACGATCCTCCCCAGCCGCCGTAAAGACACTCAAGGGCCATTACCTCGATCAGGAACGAGGGCTTCACCGGCTTCTGATCGCCGTGCTTGGGATTGCTGTTCCAGTACTTCACCATGCGCACGAGACCTTTCCACTCATTGCCATAGGCTTGGTGCGCTGCGGTCGCCTTGTCCTTATGGATCTCCGGGTCCGTCTTGATCCACTTTCCGGACGCCGTATCGGGGATCTCATACTGGTCGCCGGTGTCGAATGCGGGCACCGCATCCACGCTGACCACCCGGTAGTCCGTGTTGTCCTCCGCGTCGATGTGAACACCGAAATCCACGTTGATCGAGCGCGCCTGTTTGCGCACGGCCGCCGAACCGTATTTCTCCACCAATGCAGAGTGGAAATCATCCAGCACTACCGATGCGGCCTTGCCGTGGTAATGCTTCTCCGAGTCCTTCAGCACGAAGAAGATGTCGATATCCTTGAGCGGCTTCGTCTTCGTGTATCGAGCATAGGACCCGGTCAGGAAGCTGCGCGCAATGCCGAACTTGGTCTGCAGGTAGTCCCGCACTTCGTTCTGGCGTTGCGAGGCATTCTTCTGTTCGCGTTCGTTGAGTTCCAGACGCGACTTGAACTTGCGAAAAGCTTCATCGATCGACAGCATCAGCGTTGCCTCCAATATCCGGCCTGACCCGCCAGGCCGCTGTGTTCGACAGTCGAGCCTAGGCTCTGCTTGACCATTCCATCCGTCGAGCGATAACTTCCTTTGCTCCACCCCTCCACATCAGGCCGCCCTGGCTTTGTATCGAGCATTAACTTGTACTTGGCCTGCGATGGCAGCAGCCCAGCTTTCTTGATCGCGTACTTCAACTGCTCGGTATCTGTCCAGAAGCTGCCGTCGCCATCGGACCACCCATACACGATGTCGATATCCCATCGGGTCACGAGTTTGTCGGTTGCCGGGTTGTAGATCTCCAGAATCACCTTGCGCAGATCACCGGTCCCGAGCCACGTCTTGATGGCTCGGGTATTGCTCTCCCAGCGATCCGCGAAGTGCTCGGGGTCCAGCCCACTGAGCAGGATGATGTCTTTCAAGCTCTTGAGGATGTTGTCGGTCACATAGGTAACCGAGTGCGTGTACGAGTAGGTGGCGACGGTGCTCATGACTTGAGGAAACCTCCGAGGTCGAGCGACAGCGCTTGTCCAGCATCGGCCTGCGCCTGCGTGGCAATTCCTTGGCTCAAGTCCCGTGCAATGATGCGAGAACTGTGCTTTTTGAGCGCGGTTTGCACCCAGCCGAGCTGCTCCTTCGGACACGGCAGCGAGACTCCCCAGTCTCCCTTCAACGGCTCGAACCCCAAGACTTCTTCGTTGGCATCATCACCATCGATCGCGTCTTCGTCGAAGAGGCAGTAGATCCTGGTCCGTGGTCCATCGCATGTCGCAACGATGGGCGCGCTCTTGGGTGCCTGGTCGGCGATCAAGCTGGCGGCCACGCCCGCCACGGCCCTGAGTTCAGAGCGAGCCGTGCCGTCCTTGCCCTGAGTGAGCAGTTCGACAATGGCATCCCACGTCTGCAACGCATCGCGGTGCGGCGAGCTGCGAAACGTCCGGCTGACAACGGTGGTCATTTTTGCTTCCCTCCTTGAAGGCGCATTTGCGTTGCCTGTCGTATCGCACTGCGCAGGTGCTCTACGGAAAGCTTGTTCGGATCGATAGCCACTTGCGGGTCGGCCGCGAGGGCGTTGGCTACGACCTTGCGAATGGCCCGACCATCCAATCCGACGCACTCGCCAGCGCACGCGTCGAACTGGTGAGCCGAGGAAAGCTTGCCAATCCCCGGAAATGTCTTTGCCAGGCCATTCAGGCAGTCCACCAGGATCTGCTTGCAGGCATCCTTGCCGGGCAGTGGCACCTCCATCACCATGTCGCAACGAGATAGGAAGGCACTGTCGACGGCCTGTGGGAAGTTGCTGGTGGCCACGAACAGCAGATGCGGGTTGCGTTCGGCCAACATGTCCAACTGCACCAACACCGCGTCGGTGGCCCGGTGCACATCAACCGGGTTGGCTTCCAGGCTGAGCTTGGCTCGATCAGCCGCAAGCGTTTCGACCTCGTCCAGAAGGACGATCGTCGGGCCCGCCGCTGCGGATTCTGCGATCGATTGCGAGAACAGGTCTGCCACGGCGCGTTGAGTCTTTCCCATTGCAGAGCTCGTCAGCGTGTGAGGCTCTACTTCCAGCAATCGAAACTTCGCAGAAGAAAAAGATTCGGCCACACGATGCGCCAAGCCCCGTGCCAAGGAGGTCTTCCCAGTCCCCGGCGGGCCGACCAACAAGATCACGCCGTGCAGGGGGAGTACCGTGCGCTCCACCTTGGGGCGCACCGTGAAGTTGACGATCGCCTGTGACAGCAACTGCTTCTTGAGAGCTTCGTCCATGACGATGGAATCCCACAGGGCGCCCAGCGACGTGTCCGGCAGCTTCCAGCTTCGATGGATGCCTTTCGGCAAAGTGGCGTCTGATGAAGGATTCTTGGTCATCCGTGGCTCTCGGCGGGTCAGAGAATGGTGCGATAGGTCGCCAGCACCTTGGTCGTTTGCACAAGGCCTTGGCGCAGCAGGATTTCGAGATAGCGGTCCACCTCGATCGGCGGATGCTTGAGTTGGGCACGCTGGCGCTGCGCAGCCGACACCACGGCGGCCGCGTCCAGATCCAGTAGGTTGTCCACAAACTCATCGGGGTGCTGCGATTCGATGCCGTACGGAGCCAGCAGATCGTTCGGGAAATCCCGTTCGTTGAACGTCACAATCACGCTCGCACCGCAGCGAATCGCCGCAGCCAGGACGTGCCGGTCGTCCGGATCGGGCAATGTCAGGCCTGCCACGAGCGCTTCGTAGCCCTCCACCAAGCCGTCCGGAATTGCCCGGTCCATGAGATCCGACGTCCTGTCGACCTGAACCCGGGTGAGATCGGGGCGGTTGATCAACAGGTTGCGTTTCCACTCCTCATGAATGGCTTGGCTCCACCGCGCCCGGAAGCGGCCAGACAGGCCGAGCCACATCAGGAAATCCCGCAGTGGCGCGGGATATAGAACGCACGCGTCGTAGACGGCGGTGAATGGGGAATGCCTCATTCGTATCCCATTCCCAACTCTTGCGACTGCTGAGCGAGTTCGGCCATCGCCTGCTCACTGGCGCGCTCGCGCGCTTCCTTGTACTGCATCAGATCGGCGAACCTCACCCTGCGGTGCTTGCCGGTGCGATGAAATGCCAACACCCCATCTTCGAGCAGCTTGACGAAATGGGGACGGGACACGTTGAGCAAGTCCGCCGCCTCTTGGGTCGTCAGCTCTGCATGGACGGGCACCACCTTTACTGCATTGCCATCGGCCAACTCGGCCAGGATGTCGACCAGCAGGCGTAAAGCCGAGGTAGGCAGTTCCACCTGATGAGCCTGTTTGTGGTCATCAAAGATCTGGATGTGCTGCGTCTCGAACTGGGTTGCGAGGTAAGCCGCCAAGGCACGTTGACCCTGGACGGCTGCCTTCACCTCTCCCGCGGCGGGAAGGGTCATCTTGGATTGGGCAGTGGCGGTGGTCATGGGTAGCTCCTAAGCGAAAACGGTTGCAGAGCTGATCATATTCGAAATACTCGAAAAACGCAATAATCGAAGCGCGACCCGGGCTTTTGTAGGTTCGCTCGCAGCATGCCCAATCCGGTCGTCCGCCAGTTCCTATTGTTTGCGGCCTGAAACAGCCCTGATCTGCACGATCAACCCATTGCTGATCACACAGGAATGGCGCGATGGTGGCTTCGATCTGGCTGCGCGCCGCGCATCGCGGCGTGCCCACTTTTTTCGTGACGGCCCTCGTGCTGGGCCAGTCCCCGATGGCATTGGCCGAGTCCCCGGCGCAGCGCCAGGAGTTGGTCGCCGCGCTGCGCCAGCTCGACGCGCTGGAACGCACCGTCGCGGACAGCGCCGCGCATGCCCCCATCCAGCCGGGCGAGCGCTACCACTTCGATTACCCACGGCTGCTGGCTGACCTGGCGCGCGTGCGCGCCGGCATCCAGTTCCACCTGACGCCATCACGCGCTCAGCCGCGCGACCCCTCCGAACTGGCCGGCGACTACCGCACCGAGCGGGCCGCTTCGCCATCGCCGAAGACGACTGCGGAGGGCGAGCAATGAACGGCGCCCAGGTCTCGGCATTTCAAGCCAACAGCGGCATCGCGCCTTCCGCGATGGCGACCGTCCTGGTCGGCGTCGTGTTCGCGGTCCTGCTCGTGTGGGGCGTCTGGGCCATCCGAACGGCCTACGTGGGGTGGTCCGAGAGCCGCCTCAACCAGCGCCAGTTCCTCGGCGTCTGCATCCGCTTCGTCGCGATGTACCTCGTCCTGAGTTTCTTCCTCCTGTCCTGACCTGAAAGGCCCGACCATGCACAACCGCAACCTCACTTCCCGTTTTGCCCAGCGCGCCGCCGTGGCCCTGGGCGCCGCCGCGCTGCCCGCGCTGTCGTTCGCGCAAGGTCTGCCGCAATTGGAGAACCCCACGCGCGGCACCGGCAACGGCATCATGGAGACCATCCGCAACTACGGCTACGACATCATCATGCTCGTGGCCCTGCTGGTGGTGGCGTCGATGTTCATCGGCGTCTGCTACCACGCCTACGGGACCTACGCGGAGATCCACACCGGCCGCAAGACGTGGGGCCAGTTCGGCCTCACGGTCGCCATCGGCGCCGTGCTGCTCGTGATCGGCATCTGGCTGCTCACCGAAGCCACCGGCATCCTGTAAGCGAGGCCGGTATGTCCGAGCAGCAGCACGTCCGTGCGGACGGAACGGTCACCTTCCTTCCGCACCGGCTCAACCGCCATCCCGTTGTGGTGCGCGGCCTCACCGCTGACGAACTCTGGATTTGCTGCGGCCTGTCCGGCGCCGCCGGCCTGCTGGTCGGCGCGCCGCTGTCCTGGGTGTTCCGCACGATCGCGCTGGCGCCGACGTTCGTCGTCCTGGGCGTGGCGCTCGGCGTCTTCATCGGCGGCGGCATCCTGCGCCGCCTCAAGCGTGGGCGTCCCGACACCTGGCTGTATCGGCAACTGCAATGGCGCATCGCCACGCGCCATCCGCTGATGGCAGGCTGGGTCGGTGGCCATGTGCTGATCTCGCGCTCGGGCTTCTGGTCCACCCGCAGGAGCATGCGATGAGCCGCTTCAAAAACGAGATTACCCATCTGCAGGCGCACATCAAGACCTTGCGCCTGGGCGCGGGCGCGCTGGTCGTCGTCGCCCTGGTCATGGGCGGCGGCTGGTGGAGCGCGCCGCGCGACCTGACCATCCACGTCCCGCCCGACCTGCGCTCCGGCAGTACCCGCAAGTGGTGGGAAGTGCCGCCCGAATCGGTCTATGCGTTCACGTTCTACGTGTTCCAGACCCTCAACCGCTGGCCAACCAATGGCGAAGAAGACTACTCGCGCAACCTCCACACGCTCTCGCCGTACCTCACCCCGTCCTGCCAGGCCTTCCTGCGGGCGGACTATGACTACCGCCGCTCCACGGGCGAGCTGCGTCAGCGCGTGCGCGGCATCTACGAGATTCCCGGCCGCGGCTATGGCGACGACCCCACGGCGCGCGTGCGCACCGTGTCCGATCGCGACTGGGTGGTGACGCTGGACATCACGGCGGACGAGTACTACGGCGCCGAGCAGGTCAAGCGCGCCCTGGTGCGCTATCCGATCAAGGTCACGCGGGTGGACGTCGATCCCGCCCGCAACCCGTTCGGCCTGGCGCTGGACTGCTACGACGGCGCGCCCCAGCGCATCAGTGCACCGGAGCCGACGCGCCCGGCGCCGAGTGGCCTGTCTCCGCAAGCGCCTCAAGGAGGAAACACCCCATGAAGCATCCTGTATTCGCGCTGCTGGGGCTACTGGCCGTGGCCGCGGCACCCATCGCCCATGCAGTGGAGATCCTGCGCTGGGAACGCATGCCACTGGCAGTGCCGCTGAAGGTCGGTCAGGAACGCATCGTGTTCATTGACCGGAACGTGCGCGTGGGCGTGCCCGCGGGCGTGGGCGAACGCCTGCGCGTGCAGAGTGCGGGCGGCGCGGTGTACCTGCGCGCCAGCGAGCCGATCGAGCCCACGCGGTTGCAACTGCAGGACGCCGACACGGGCACGCTGATCCTGCTGGACATCGCAGCCGAACCACCCAAGGACGGGGAAGCCGAGCTGGAGCCGGTGCGCATCGTCGAGGGTGACAGCGCACCGGGACGCTATGGCGAGCAGGCCGACAGTGCCGAGGCCCCGGCACGCGCCCAGGGCCAGGCAGGTGCGCGGACCGCGCGGCGCGAAACCCCGGTCCCTGTCGTCCTGACGCGCTTCGCCGCGCAGCACCTCTACGCGCCGTTGCGCACCGTGGAGCCGCTGCCGGGCGTCATGCGGGTCAACCTGCCCCGCGACCTCGACCTGGACACACTGATGCCAACGCTGCCCGTGCGCGCGGTCGCGCTCGCGTCGTGGCGGCTGGAGGACCAGTGGGTCACTGCCGTGCGCCTGACCAACGGCAGCGGCGGCTGGATCACGCTCGACCCGCGCGTGCTGCAAGGCGATTTCCTCACCGCCACCTTCCAGCACGAGGCGCTGGGCCCGCGCGGCACGCCCGAGGACACGACCGTCCTGTACCTGGTCACGCGCGGCCGCGGCCTCGCGCAGTCGCTGCTGCCGGCGATTCACCGCTTCGACCCTGCCGTGCATCTGCCGCAGCCGGACGGCGACGAGAACGCCAAGGAGGCCCGCCATGCGCAGTAACGGCCTACTCAAGTGGCTGATGATCCCTGTCGCCATCCTGGTGCTGTTCGTCGGTATCCGGCTGTTCTCGGGTGGAGGCAGCACGGCGCCACCCGCGGCGGACAACGGCGCCCAGCTCACGCCCGATGAAATGAAGGCGCTGGGCATCGAGGGCGATACCCCGCGCGACACCGTGGCAACGCTGGTTGCGCAGGTCAAGCAGTTGCGCACCGAACTTCAGACCGCGCTCTCGGACAACAAGTCGCAGCGTGAAGAGAACCAGCGACTGCGCCAGCGCGAGAACTCCATCGACCAGCGCATCAACTCGGCGCTCGAATCCGAGCGGTCCAACCTGCGCCGCGACCAAGAGCAGGCGGCCAGCGCGCGCCAGCAAACCGAAGGGCTGCTCGCCGACCTGCAGCGGCGTCTGGACAGCATCGGCGGGCGCGGCGGCGGCCATGCGGACCTGCCCGTGGGCCTGGGGCTGCAGGGCGGCGACGAGGCAGGCATGGAGGGCGGCGTGCGGTGGGTCGAGCCGGACGACGCAAAGCCCGCCGAGGGGCGCAACGGGGGGCGTGGCGCGAGCGGCGCGAGAGGCGGCATGAACTTCCCAACGAGCTTCGCTCCGGCGCAGAGCACGCTCGAAACCACGGCGGAAACCGTGGCCAACGCGGGCGCCCGCGCCGCCGGGGTCAAGAGTGCCAAGCCGGTCTATACCGTGCCGACCAACTCCACGCTCATGGGTTCGGTCGCCATGACCGCGCTGATCGGCCGCGTGCCGATCGACGGCACGGTCAACGATCCCTATCCGTTCAAAGTTCTGGTCGGGCCGGACAACCTGACCGCCAATGGCATCGACATTCCCGACGTGGCCGGCGCCGTGTTCAGCGGTACCGCCTCGGGCGACTGGACGCTCTCGTGCGTGCGCGGTCAGGTGCGCAGCATCACGTTCGTCTTCAACGACGGCACGATTCGCACAATCCCCGAAGACCGCGAGGGCAACCAGCAGGACAACCAACAGCAGAACTCTCAAAGTGGGGGCTTGGGCTGGATCAGCGATCCCCACGGCATCCCGTGCGTCAGCGGCGAGCGGCGCAGCAACGCCCAGCAATACCTCGGCTCGCAGGCCCTGATCACCGCGGCCGGTGCCGGTGTGGCCTCGCTCATCGAGAGCGACAGCGGCCGCATGTCCTATGTCGGCTCGGACGGCTCCATCGGCACCGTGGGCATCACCGGCCAGGAGGCGGTCGGCCAGATTCTGGCGGGCGGCGTGCGGGACATGTCGGCCTGGGTCAACAAGCTCTACGGCCAAGCGTTCGCCGCCGTCTATGTCCAGCCCGGCGCGAAGGTCGCCGTCCACCTCGAAAAGCCGCTCGCCATCGACTTCGATCCCGAAGGCCGCAAGGTCGATCACCGCACAGGAGAAAGCCATGCTCTCGAACTTGAATAGCTTGGCCCGTGGCCTGGCGCTGGTCCTCGCCGTCGCGGCGCTCGCCGGCTGCGCCACCAGCAAGGAAAAGCTGCTGACCCACGGTGACCGCACGATGATGGACATCTGGCAGCAGGAGGCCGGGGACGGCGGTGGCGCAGCCGGACGGAACGCCGGCGGCCAACTGCTCGATGCGCGCCAGAGCCTGCGTCGGCCGCTGACCGACGCCGATATGCAGGCCGCACCTGCCGAGCAGATGCGCTACACGCGCACCGCGCGCAACGAGGTCCATCGCCAGTTCCAGCGCCTGCCCAATCCCGATCTCGTGATGTACGTGTACCCGCACCTGGCCGGCACCGATCCCGTGCCGGTGCCCGGCTACACGACCGTCTTCCCGCTGTACCAGCGCATTCAGTACGCGATGCCGGGTGAGCGCGTGGAGGACTACTGATGCGCTGGAAACTTCCCTGGCCTAAGCCGGCCGCGCTGAAGCTGGCCGCATCCGGCGCTGGTGATGACGAGCAGCCGGACGGCTGGCAGCGCCACATTGAGGCCTTGCGCCAAGCCGGCATCCCCGAACCCGGCTCGGCAGTCCGGGGCCGCAAACCGGCGACGGAGGCCGACGAGCAGGCGCTGTACGAGGTCGCACCGTCCTTCGTGGAACTGCTGCCCTGGGTCGAGTTCTTGCCCGAGTCAAGGTCCATGTTGCTGGAGGACGGCCAATCGGTGGCGGCCTTCTTCGAGCTGGTGCCGCTGGGGACCGAGGGCCGGGAACCGGGCTGGCTTGCCCACGCCCGCGACGCCTTGGAGAACGCGCTGCAGGACAGCTTCGATGAGCTGGACGAGAACCCCTGGGTGCTCCAGCTCTATGCCCAGGACGAGCCGAGTTTCGACCAGTACATGCAGACCCTGCGTGACTACGTGCAGCCACGTGCCCGCGGGACAGCGTTCACCGAGTTCTACCTGCGCTTCTTCGGCCACCATCTGCGTGCGGTGGCCAAGCCCGGCGGCCTGTTCGAGGACACGGTGGTCACGCGGCTGCGCTGGCGCGGGCAGACGCGGCGCGTGCGCATGGTGGTGTACCGCCGCGCGAGCGGTCAGGGACAGTCAAACCGCCGCAGCCAGACACCCGAGCAGATGCTGGGCATCGTTTGCGATCGCCTGTGCGGCGGGCTGGCGAATGCTGGCATCCAGGCCCGGCGCATGGTTGCAGCGGACGTTCACGACTGGCTGCTGCGATGGTTCAACCCGCGCCCCACGCTGCTCGGCCCTGGGGTGGAGGACCGGGAGCGCTTCTACTCGCTGGCGCGCTACCCGGACGAGACTGAGGCCGGCGAGATCGAACTGGCGAGCGGGCGGGATTTCAGCCAGCGGCTGTTCTTCGGCCAGCCACGCTCCGACGTGGAGCACGGCACCTGGTACTTCGACGGCATGCCGCACCGTGTGCTGATCACCGACCGGCTGCGCATGCCGCCCGGCACGGGACATCTAACCGGCGAGACCCGCAAGGGCGATGCGATCAACACGCTGTTCGACCAGATGCCGGAAGACACCTTGCTTTGTCTCACGATGGTTGCCACGCCCCAGGATGTCCTGGAATCGGATCTGAACCACCTGGCGAAGAAGGCCGTGGGCGAGACGCTGGCGTCGGAGCAGACGCTCAAGGACGTGCATGAAGCCCGCTCGCTGATCGGCAGCGCGCACAAGCTCTACCGGGGCACGCTGGCGTTCTACCTGCGCGGGCGCGACGAGGCGGAACTGGATCGGCGCGGCCTGGACCTGGCGAACGTGATGCTCAACGCTGGTTTGCAGCCGGTGCGAGAGGATGATGAGGTGGCGCCGCTCAACAGCTACCTGCGCTGGCTGCCGTGCTGCTACAACCCCGGCAAGGATCGGCGCCGGTGGTACACGCAACTGATGTTCGCCCAGCACGCGGCAAACCTGTCGCCGGTGTGGGGCCGTGCCCAGGGTACGGGGCATCCAGGCATCACGATGTTCAACCGCGGCGGCGGGCCGATCACCTTCGATCCGCTCAATCGCCTGGACCGGCAGATGAACGCCCACCTGTTCCTGTTCGGCCCGACGGGTTCCGGCAAATCGGCCACGCTCAACAATCTGCTGAACCAGGTCACGGCCATTTATCGGCCGCGCCTCTTCATCGTGGAAGCCGGCAATAGCTTCGGCTTGTTCAGCGACTTCGCCAGGCGCCTGGGCCTGACCGTGAATCGGGTCAAGCTGGCCCCCGGATCGGGCATCAGCCTAGCGCCGTTCGCCGACGCGCGCCGGCTGATCGAAACGCCCAGCGATGTGCAAACGCTCGATGCCGATGCGCTGGACGAAGACCTGCCACCCGATGCCTCAGCCATGGAGGCGGACGAACAGCGCGACGTGCTGGGCGAACTGGAGATCACGGCGCGGCTGATGATCACTGGCGGCGAGGACAAGGAGGAAGCCAGGATGACGCGCGCCGACCGCTCGCTGATCCGCCAGTGCATCCTCGACGCCGCCGAGCACTGCGTGGCCGAGAAGCGCACGGTGCTCACGCGCGACGTGCGCAATGCGCTGCGCACCCGCGGCCAGGACCCGACGTTGCCCGAGATGCGGCGCGTGCGGCTGCTGGAGATGGCGGACGCGATGGACATGTTCTGCCAAGGCACGGACGGCGAGATGTTCGACCGCGACGGCACGCCGTGGCCCGAGGCCGACATCACGCTGGTGGATCTCGCGACCTATGCCCGTGAGGGCTACAACGCGCAGCTCTCGATCGCGTACATCAGCCTCATCAGCACGGTGAACAACATCGCGGAGCGTGACCAGTATCTCGGCCGCCCGATCATCAACGTGACCGACGAAGGCCACATCATCACGAAGAACCCGCTGCTCGCGCCGTATGTCGTGAAAATTACAAAAATGTGGCGCAAGTTGGGCGCCTGGTTCTGGCTGGCGACGCAAAACATCGACGATCTGCCGCGCGCCGCAGAGCCCATGCTCAACATGATCGAGTGGTGGATCTGCCTGTCGATGCCGCCGGACGAGGTGGAGAAGATCGCACGATTCCGCGAACTCTCGCCGGCGCAGAAGGCGCTGATGCTTTCGGCACGCAAGGAAGCGGGCAAGTTCACCGAGGGCGTCATCCTCTCCAAGAGCATGGAGGTGCTCTTCCGCGCCGTGCCGCCGAGCCTGTATCTCGCGCTCGCGCAGACCGAACCCGAAGAGAAGGCCGAGCGCTACCAGCTCATGCAGCAGCACGGCGTCAGCGAGTTGGATGCCGCCTTCAAGGTGGCCGAGAAGATCGACCGGGCACGCGGCATCGAGTCGCCGGCCCTGGCCCTGCCCTGAATCTGCCGTGCACCGGAGAACGCCATGGAACAGAAACGCTCATCCATTCCGATGCAGGTCCAGGCGTTCCGCCGTCGGCGCTGGCGGGCCCGCTGGCCATGGGCGTTAGGCGCAGTGCTGGTTGCGCTGCTGCTGATCTGGCTCGTGTCCCGTTCGCCAGGCGAGTCCACGCCCCAAACCTCGGCGCCTGTCAGCGAGACGCAGGTGGCCGGGCCTCCTTGGCAGATGGGCAACCCGGCAGGTCGTTTCACGCTGACGCTCTACGCGGACCTCGAATGCCCGTTCTGCCGGTCCTATTTCCCTGTCCTCAAGCGTTGGGTAGCCGGCAATGCGGACGTGGCCTTGCAATGGCACCACCTGCCGTTGGCCGCGCATGAGCCGGCCGCGTCCGCCGAAGCGCGCTTGGTGGAATGCGCGGGCGAAGCCGGCGGCCATCCCGCCTTCTGGCAGGCTGTCGAGTGGGTCTATGTCCACACACACAGCGACGGCCAGGGCTTGCCCGAAGACCTGCGCCACCCCGCCCTGACGCCAGCCATCGAACAGTGCATTGCGAGCGAGCGGCCCGACGCGGCGATTCGTACCCAAACTGCGGAAGCCACGAACAGCGGCGTGACCGCCACGCCGTCGCTGCGGCTGCACGATCGCGAAACCGGCAAGGCGATCCTGCTGCAGGGCCCGATCGAGGGCGATGCCTTGCTGTCGGCCATGGACATGCTCGCGGCCGGCGATCCCGCCGCCACACCCACATCGGAAATGCCTGCCGACGTCGTCGGCGACATGCCCAGGTAGCCCCGGTCTTCAAGGCTACGGCGCAGTCCGCTGCGCTGACCACAACCCCGTTCGCCTCGCATCCTGGCCGCGAACGATCACCGCTGCCGCGGTGATGGATGCACCTTGTTCGTTCCCCAGGAGGGCTTGCCCTCCCAGGGCGAGTGCCCTCCGATCTCACCGTCTGGAGGTTCGCCATGTCTTTCGCCGTCAATGACTCCTGCCTGGAGTCGCTTTCCGCCATCGCTGCCCAACACGAGGACTGGATCATCCAGCAAGCCATCGTGCTGCTGGAGAGACGGGTCTTCAAAGCTGGACCGTGCCTCAGCCAACCGGCCGCTGTACGGGACTACCTGCGTCTGAAACTGGTCGCTGAGCCCAATGAGATATTCGCCGCTGTGTTCCTGGACAGCCTGCACCAGGTGCTGGCCTACGAGCCGCTGTTCAGGGGCACGATCAACGCGACTTCGGTCTATCCGCGTGTCGTCGTGCAGCGTGTGCTGGAGTTGAATGCCGCCGCGGTGGTCTTCGCCCACCAGCATCCTTCGGGCGTCTCCGAGCCGTCCAGCGCGGATCGCATGCTGACCCAGCAACTGCAAGCCGCGCTGGCGCTCATCGATGTGCGGGTACTGGACCACATCATCGTCGGCCAGGGTGCCCCGTTCTCCTTTGCGGAATCCGGCCTGCTGTAGCAATGGCACCGGCTCCTTGATCCACGCGGAGGCTTCGGCCTCCGCTTTTCATTGGCGCAAGACAAGCAGGTATGCGGGCAGTCCGCGATGCGCATTGTTTGTTGGGGCCGCATGGCGTTCGGCGTTTGACTATGGCCCTTGACAACTCTTGGGGGCGCTCGACATGCCAGCATCTTCATCCAGGTTCGCATCGGGCTGGCGAACCCTTGGCCTGGCCGTTGCGCTGCCGGCTTCCCTGGCCGTGTTCAGCCCGGCCAGCTTCGCCGCCGATGTGGTGATCATCACCGACAGCCGTCACCCGGTCAGGACCATGGGTGGCGAGCAGCTGATCGAGCTGGATGAAGCGCCCCGGATCGAAGCGGAGCTTTCTGCGGCGCTGCCCGCCGATCCCGGACAGGCAACAGCCATCGTGAAGCGCCGGCTGAGCCAGGGGGGCGCTGACCTCCAGCGTCGCATCGCCACCGCATACCAGGGCGTTGCCGACGCATGGAGCCTGGGCATCACCACCATTCCGGCTGTCGTGGTGGATCAGCGCTACGTGGTCTATGGCGAGCCTGACGTGGCCCGCGCCATCGCGCGCATCGAACAGCACCGGAGGGCCGAACCGTGATCCGCTCATTCGACCTTCTGCGCCGCATGCGGGCTGCCGTCACCTCCGTGCTGCTGCTCAGCGCCACGGGCAGCTACGCCCTGAACACGGCGACCATCGTGGGTTCAGTGGCTTCGCCCGATTGCCTGGAGTACCGGGTGGTGGGTATCTGCTACTGGCTCTACTGCACCTGGACCGGCTGCACGGTGCGCACGTCCGTCAAGGTCAGGCACTACATCCCCGATGCGGTGGTTTCGTCCTACTCGAACACCGGCGAGAACCCCTGGGTCGAAGTGCGCGCCATGAGCACGCCCAACCCTTCGGCCCAGGCCGGCGGGGACGGCACCACCAATGAAGATCACGAAAACAATCTCGCGAAGTTCAAGAACGCGGACGTCATCGGCCACCCCGGCGTCGAGGTGTTCAACCAGTTCGTCTCGTCCTCGGGCTATTTCTGCGAGGGCGCAGGCACGGCCTTCATGCCGTACCTGCTCAGTACGCTGGACACGCCGGCCTGGCGCTACAACGTACCGGAGATGGTGTACCCGGAGGCATTGATCCCGGGCATGCGCGAGGTCGGCGCGCGCTCGACCCTGAACCTCTGGGGCAACGTCTATCCGCGCGGCGGCTTCCTGCACCAGACGGACGACCACAAGGCCGGTGCCGTGGTGGCCCAACGGGCCGGCGATGTGGTCACGCGCCGCGGGCAGATCCACGTCTATCAGCCGCTGCTCGCCAACTCCCGCGATGGCTACTGGCCGGCCGGCGCGCTGATGGAGGGCGATGCCTCGACCGGCAAGTGGCAGGAACTCACGCCCGTCCTGTCCTCGTCCTGCACGGTCTTCCCGCGCAACGGCTTCCTGACACAGGCCCAACAAGGCGACTACGCCTGGGCGTTGTGGCGGCCCTATGCGTGCTGCGAACGCCGGGGCCAGGTGTTCCTCGGCAGCGTCGATTTCTATTGAGGGTACGGCGATGAAGCGTCCTGAACTGATGAACCCATCCGCCAAGGTTCGCCGCCCGCTGCGCCCCACGGCGCTAGCCGGCGCGCTCGCCCTGGTCTGTGGCCTCGCGTGGGCGCAGGCCGGCTTCCAGACCAGCGGCCCCGTCATCGGCGATGAGGTCATGTACTCGATCGGCGGTGGCAGTGCGGTGTCCATGGGCCGCGCCGCTGGCATGCGTTCGATCGGGGTCGGCCTGGGTTGGAACAGCAACCTCATCTGCGGCGACATGAGCATCCAGACCACGCTGCGCAATCAGCTCAATGGGATCACGAATGGGTTCCAGCAGATCATGAGCAACGTGATCCAGAGCGCGACCAGTGCCGTGGCATCGCTGCCGGCGCTGATCATCCAGCGTGCCGATCCGGGGCTGTACAACCTGCTGACCAATGGTGTGCTGCAGGCGAGGCTGGATTTCGACCGCTCCAAGCTGACGTGTCGCGCGATGGCCGAGAAGATGGCCGAGACGGCGGGCGGCCAGCTCGGATGGAGCCAGATGGCGGAAGGCATTGCGCTGCGCGATGCGGTGTCGAGCACGGATGCCGTATCGGCGATCGAGCAGGCCGAGACGCGCCGCGGCAACGACGGCGTGCCCTGGGTGGGCGGCAGCAATGCCGGCGGCGCGGGCCAGTCGGCCATCCGGGTGGTCGGTGACGTGACGCGGGCGGGCTACAACCTGGTCAACGGGCGCAGCGTGACTGACACGTCCTCCATCGCGCCCGCCAGTTGCGCGAGCCTGTCCTGCCAGACCTGGACGTCGCCGCAGCAGGCGACCGAATGGGCGACGCGGGTTCTCGGGGAACAGGTACAGCGCACGTGTGATTCCTGCACCAAGACCGAGACCGTGCCTGGCGTCGGGCTGACGCCGCTGATCCAGGAGGAGTACGAGACCAAGCTGGAGGCCTTGCAGGAACTGGTCTCTGGGACGCGCAACACGACGTTCGAGAACCTGCATGCAGCCGGCAGCACCTCGCTGCCCATTACACGCGGCGTCATCGAGGCGCTGCGCGACGAGCCAGACCAAGACCTGCTGGCGCGACGTCTCGCGTCCGAGGTCGCGTTGTCGTCCGTGCTGGAGAAGGCATTGCTGCTCCAGCGGACCCTGCTGACCGGCAAGAAGGAACCCAACGTGGCGGCCAACCAGTTGGCGGTCGAGGCCGTGAACCACGAGAGCGACACGCTCGATCAGGAGATCCGCAACCTCAAGACCGAACTTGAACTGCGGCGCGAACTGGCGAACAACTCGCCCATGGCCATCATCCAGCGCCACGGGACGCGCGCGGCCGGCTCGCGCGGCATCTACGAAGGCGACCCGGTGCCCGACCGCCTCGATCGGTTGCAGCGGGGCAACCCGGGAGGCACGCCATGAACGCGGCCTGGCTGCGCCCGCGCTGGCTTTTCAGCCGGCGCGCGGCAAAGGCGCTGCTCCTGGCGGTGGTCATCATCGCCGCGGCCGTGGGCGCCAATCTCGTCGGCATCTACCTCGTCGGCAGCGTTGCCGGCTGGGAGCGGTGGCTGGCTGCCAGCGCGGGCTACTTCCTGGTGTGGCGGCTGTGCCTGTACGGCGCGACGGTCTATGGCTGGGTCTGGATGCGCCGCCGGCTGCTGGCCCGCGAGGAAGACGCGCAAGCGCGGCGACGCCTGGTGCGCAGCGAGATCGCCGGCGTCGTCGCCATCGTGGCGCTGGAAGCCAGCCTGCTGATGCAGAGCTGAAGAGGGAGCCGCGCCATGACGCTTTTTACGACCGACTACCTGGAGTACTACCTGACGCTGGTGTCCTGGATCGTCAACAACGGCATCTGGGCGGTGCTGGTGTCGAGCGGAGTATTCGCGCTGCCGTTCGTCGCCATCATCGTGCAGGAGTGGTTGAAGGCCCGTGCGGAAGGTGCCGACGAAGGCAACAAGGGCGTGCTCTCGGCTGCGCGCATCGAGAACCGGGTCTTCGTCGCCATCGTGGTGGTGATGTTCGCTGGCATCCCGTTCATCGACGTGGACCTCAACACCATCCAGTACGACAGCTCGCGCTCGGCCCAGTGCCAGGTCAGCGTGCCGCAGCCCACGGATACCGGCTGGTCGCAGTCCTTCAGCACCATCAACAACCAGTCGGCGAAGGTGCCGGTCTGGTGGGCTTTCATGCACGCGCTCTCGCGCGCCGTCACGAGCGCCTCGGTGGCGGCGATCCCATGCGGCACGGACCTGCGGCAGATGCGCATGGAGATCGACGCGACCCGCATTGACGACCCGGTACTGGCTCAGGAAGTAGCGGATTTCTCGCGGGATTGCTATGGGCCTGCGCGGGCCAAATTGTTCATGCAGCGCCCTCAGCTTGATGAGCAGCAGATGCACGACGTGACCTGGATAGGGTCGAGGTTTTTCACGGACACGGGCGGCTACTACGACACCTACCGCTCAAGCACGCCGCGCGACGACTGGCCCTACGACAGCACCCGCGATGCGGGGCTTGCACAGGTGGGCAGCGGTGGCGGCTACCCGACCTGCAGGCAGTGGTGGGCCGATGGCGGCAATGGCCTGCGGGCACGCCTGCTGGGACAGGTGGACCCGAACCTGTTGAATCGCCTGGCAGGCTGGGCCGGGTTCCTGAGCAGGGCCGAGGTGGACGACTCGGTGATCCGCGCCATCGCGTCACCGCGGCAACAGAAATTGAACCAGGGTAGCGTCTATACGGACTATGGCGGCCAGATCGACAAGACCTTGCCGAACATCGTGACGCGGGCCACGGGAGACGTTGGGATGGCCGTCGGCGCGATTGCCGCGTTTCCCGCCATGGACGTCGTGAGACAGTCTCTGCCCATGGTCCTCGCCTTGCTCAAGATGGCGCTGGTCATCTGCATCCCGCTTGTGCTGGTCGTAGGCACCTACGATCTGAAGACGGTCGTTACCGTCAGCGTCGTGCAGTTCGCGCTCTTCTTCACGGACTTCTGGTTTCAGCTTGCGCGCTGGATCGATTCGACGATCCTGGATGCGCTCTATGGCTGGGGGTTCGGCTGGAATCGGCCGCACACCAACTTCGACCCGCTGGTGGGGCTGAACAACGCCTTCGGAGACATGCTCCTGATGTTTGTCACGGGCACGATGTTCATCGTACTGCCTACGTTCTGGATCATGGCCTTGGCTTGGGCGGGCGTTCGTGCCGGCAACGTGTTGCAAGGCCTCGCAGGAGCCACCGGAGATGCCAAGGCTGCTGGCGGAAGGGGAGGAAGCATTGCGATCAATGCAGTGTCGAAGAAGTGATCGCTGCTAGTCGTCCTCGACATGAGGATCAATGCGGAAACCGTCGTAGGTGTATAGGCCGAATCCTGCTGGTCCGTTTCGCCACTCTGGCTCGGGCAACTCCTCGCCCAAGTCGGTGTTGCGGGCCATCCAGGCAACCACCATGACGCACACCATCACCAGGGCCAGCCAGAAGGTGGTGTACAGCAGCACCCCGAGCGCAGCCAGCTTAACCATCCACACGAGCGCGGTGGCTCCAGCCGTCGGCATGCCCTTGGAAACCAACCAGTTCGACGCCCGCCGTTCACAGCGCGCGTAGGCACGCCATCCGCGGCCAAAGGCGCGGCCGAGGCGTTCTGCGGTGCTGGTGCGAGTCGTGGTGTTCATGGTCGTCTCCTACTGCTGAGGGATGCCTATTTCAGTTTGGTCCATTTCATTCTGTTTAGGGCTTCAATGTGTTCTCTTGCTGCTTCAGGACGCTTCGTCATCCGGTTCCAACGGGCCAGGGTCGGGCTCCACGCCGATGCGGTATGTAGCAACGAAACGCGGCCAGTCCACATGGTCAACGAGATCGATGTCCTCGATGACACTGACCTTCGCGCTGGCACGCTCGAACAGCGCGATGCTCTTGGCGGGATAGTTGTTGCGCGACGGATAGAGCACCCCGTCGAACAGCACCTGGCCGTCATCTCCAAGCATCGCATGCACCTGGGCCGACACCTGCTGCGTGTGCGTGTAGTCGCGGCTGGCCAACTGCTCCAGGTTCAGGCCGAAGTAGCCCGCCATGACGCCCGGCGCCGTGAGGTCGGCCAGAAGCACGTCGTCCATCACGCCCACTGCGCGCACCATCCGGCTCTGGACTTCTTTCAGCGCGATCGAGCGCTTCGTGTCCGCAAGCCACTGGTGCTTATGAAACACCGACTCCATCAGCGCCGTGGGCAGGTCGCGCCCCAGGTAGAGCACCCCGTAGGCCTGGGCCGGGTCATCGTAGCGATTGGTGCTGCTGCGGCCATAGTACAGCGGGCTGCCCCGATAGACGACGCGGCTCACATGCTGGAGCAGCTCACCGGCATCGATCAGGAACGAAGGCAGCTCGTGGCTCATGGCGATCTCGCTTCAATGCACCTGAACGCCCAGCACGTTGAACACGGCCTCGGCCACGTCGTCGATCGTGCCATGCGTCACCGCATCCACTGGCGAGCGGCCGCCCAAGCCTTCGAGCGGTTCGGACAGTGCGCGGTAGATCGTCCAAGGGTCGATGCCCTCGACCTCCTGAAGCACGGTTTGGGTCAACTGCTGCTTCACCGGGTCGAGCTGCCAGTCGGGCAGTTTCTGGCCTCGCGGCCCCACGTTCAGCGCCAGCAGCCGACGGGCGAGGATGTCCTTGTAGATCTGCTGGCGCGACTTGTCCGCCAGCTTGGCGTACTCCGCGGGCGGCAGGTTGTGCGGCTGGTTGAAGGTTTCCAGCAGCACGGCGCGGCCTCGCTGGACGTCGGTTTCAGTCGGCGCCCAGCGCGTCTCAGCGCGCAGCGCAGCCGTCTTACGCTTCAAGGCGTGCTCCACCGTTTCACCTTCGAGGTTGGCTGGCAGCTTTACCGCCTCCACGCGCTCGTGAATGAACGCCTGCAACTCGGCCGCGAAAGCCGGCGCATCCCGGATTTCGACGGTATCCGCGAAGCGGCGCACATCCTCCACGGTGACACGCGGCAGACGGTCGGCAATGAATTCAATGGCGGTGGGCATGGTCATCTCCCAGGTAGGTTTGAGACAGGACTTACTCTAGTCGCCTTTGTCGCATTTGTCAACTTTGACGCCTAGAGAGCAACCTACCTGGCGAAAACAGCGTCTCCGCAGCATAGGCCGAGGCCAGCGGCTGGTCGCCGCGCAATCCATTCGTGCGGGTTCCACATTGACGCTGGAACCGCAACCCAGGCCCCGCTATACCGAAACGGTTAAAGGCCAAAGGGCCGAAACGGCAAGGGAATGGGGTGCAAGGGGAAAGGCCCTACCTCGAAAAGGCAAAAAGGCCTCCCGGTCGGCCCGCCACAGGACACCCGCATGCTCTCCCTGTTCCAGCGAAAACGGCCCCCGGTCGCCGGCGCGCCACCGCCAGCACCCGCCACCGTCCTCCCGAAAGGGTTGATGCGGCCCGAGTCGGCCGCATCGCTGCTGGCCACCCCGCGCCGGCAGAAGCTGCTGGAGCACATTTGGCAGCGCACCTCGCTGTCGCGCAGGCAATTCGCCACGCTGTACCGAGCGCCCCTGGAACGCTACGCCGAGCTGGTCCAGGCCTTCCCGGCCTCCGAGGCGCATCACCATGCCTATCTGGGCGGCATGCTCGACCACGGCCTCGAAATCGTCGCCTACAGTCTGAAACTGCGGCAGTCCCATCTGCTGCCCATCGGCGCCAGCCCCGAAGACCAAGCGGCACAGTCCGAAGCCTGGACCGCCGCCGTCGCCTACGCCGCGCTGCTGCACGACATCGGCAAGATCGCCGTCGATCTGCACGTCGAGCTGGCCGACGGCAGCATCTGGCACCCTTGGCACGGCCCGCTGCGCCAGCCATACCGATTCCGCTACCGCGACGATCGCGAGTACCGCCTGCACAGCGCCGCGACAGGTTTGCTCTACCACCAACTGCTCGACCGTGAGGCCCTGGACTGGCTCAGCGGCTATCCGTCCCTGTGGGCACCACTGCTCTACGTCCTGGCCGGGCAGTACGAGCACGCCGGCGTACTGGGCGAACTTGTCGTGCAGGCAGACCGGGCCTCGGTGGCCCAGGAGCTGGGCGGCGATCCGGCCCGCGCCATGGCTGCGCCCAAGCACGCGCTGCAGCGCAAGCTGCTCGACGGGTTGCGCTACCTGCTCAAGGAACAGTTGAAACTGAACCAGCCGGAAGCCTCCGATGGCTGGCTCACCGACGATGCCCTGTGGCTGGTGAGCAAAACGGTCTCGGACAAACTGCGTGCGCACCTGCTGTCCCAAGGCGTCGATGGCATCCCTGCGAACAACACCGCGGTGTTCAACGTCCTCCAGGATCACGGCATGTTGCAGCCGGCGCCCGACGGCAAGGCTATTTGGCGCGCGACCGTGACCAGCGCCATCGGCTGGTCTCACTCCTTCACGCTGCTGCGCCTCGCTCCTGCGCTGATTTGGGAAACCGGCGAGCGGCCGGCGCCGTTCGCAGGCACAGTGGCGATCGACACGGCATCTGCCGATAAGGACGCCGATGCTTCGGCCTCCTCGCCGGCGAACATGGCGAGACCAACCGCGGAGGGTCAGGAACCCGCGTCATGGGAGGGCGGCGTCACCACCGACGCGATTCCTTCGCCCGTGGGCCAGGCCATGCCCGACGTCATGGAGGATCTGCTGGCAATGGTGGGGATGGGCGATTCGCCCGGCCCCCGGCAAGATGCGCAGGCCATCGCCGACGAAGCACCTGCCACACGCTCTGAAGCAGCCATGCCATCAACGGCAACAGCTTCACTTCCATCACCTGCCCGCATGACAGGGCAGCCATCCGGCGAGCATTTCATGGCATGGCTGAAACAGGGAATCGCCTCGCGCCGGCTCATCATCAATGATGCGAAGGCACTCGTGCATACCGTGAGCAATACCGCATACCTGGTCAGTCCAGGCGTGTTCCAGCGCTACGCACAAGAACACCTGCAGGTCGCAACGCTGGCCAAGCAGGAGAGCCAGCAGGATTGGCAGTGGGTGCAGAAGCGTTTCGAGCGGCTACAACTACATCGCAAACAATCGAACGGCTTGAACATCTGGACCTGCGAAGTCACCGGACCAAGGAAGTCACGTCGCCTGCATGGCTATTTGCTGATCGATCCGGCCCACCTATTCCCCGAGCCCCCCGTAGACAATCCCTTCCTGTCCCTAGAACCCTTCTCACGCAGCCTATAGCGCTGGGACAAGCCTACGGCCGAGATCCTCCAAGTCTCCGGCAATTAAATCCCAGTCCTCTTCGGCATCCAAGTCCTTGCGTTGCGCCGGCCCGTACTCTGTCGGCCGGGGGATGAAGGCAGTCCTGAATCCCAATGCACGCGCTGCCCGCAGGTCGTAGTTGTGCGCCGCACACAGCATGACTTCGCTGGGCGGCAGTCCCAACAGCCTGCAGGCGCCCAGGTAGACTTGCGGATCAGGCTTGTAGTGCTGGAACAGGTCAGCGCAGAACAGCACGTCCCAGGGCAGACCCGCGTGGCGTGCCACGTCCACCATCAACGCCAGGTTGCCGTTGGTTAGCGTCCCGATCACGAAACGCTCCTTGAGCCGGTGCAGGCCGTTCACCGCATCCGGCCAGGGTTCGAGCCGATGCCAGAATCGATTGACGCGCTCCACCAGTGCCGCGTCCAGATCCAGCCCATGCTGCGCCAGCAGCGCTCTCAGGCTCGTACGGTGCAGGTCGTCAAGGATGGTCCAGGGCAACTCCCCCGTGCGGACCCGGTCCATGGACGGTGCGTAATGCCCGCGCCACTGGCCAGCCAGCATCTCGCCGGGCAGCTCTCTGCCCAGCTCTGCCGACAGCGCCCGGAACTGGGCGACCAAGCTGGAGCGCCAGTCCACGACCGTACCGAAGACATCGAACAGGATGGCCCGCATCTCACCTCCTGACGTTCATGCCCTGGCCGTCGTCCGCTGCCAAGGCTTTTTCCGGTGCCGAGTATCTCATGGCATCCGGGGCGCGGCGGCGCGTCGCCAGCAAGCCCAACAGCGTCATCGCGACCAGCACGCTCCATCCCGGCAGATAGCTGTGCGTGGCGTCCCTGAGCAAACCCAACGCCGGTGGCACCAGCACGATGGCGACCTGGTTGATCGCCATCGCCAGCCCCAGGGCGAAGCCGGTCTTTTCCGGCGGCGCCGACTCGGCCACATAAGCCACCCAGGGCCCATACCAGCCGAAACCGAAGAAGCCCAGCCACGCCAGCAGCAAAGCCACCGGCAGCGGTGCGCTCACCGGCAGCCAAATCAACGCCAGAAGCCCCGCAGCCGAAGCCGCCATGCACACGAATACCGGGAAGTAACGGCCGTACTTGCAGCGATCACTCCAGGCTGCCAGCAGGATGCGCCCTGCCACCCCGGCGCCTTGCGCGACGAACAGCAAGGAGGCCGCCTGGGTGACACTGATCTGCAACCGGTCGTGCAGGTACAGAACCGTGAACACCAGAACGCCCCACTGCACGGAGATGAGACTGACACCGGAAGCCACGATGTTCTTCATCGAAGGATCCCTGACCATCCGCAACCGGGACATCACAGCCTCGCGCAGGCTCCCTTCCGCCGTCTTCGCCACGGGCGTACGCGCCTGAGGCGAGCGGTACAACGCCATGAAGATCACCGCGCCCAGCAGCGCGATCGCCCCACCGATCAGGAACGAGGATCGCCATCCCCAGTGGCTGGCCGCGAAGGGCATCACCACAGCGGCCAGTGCCCCGCCCAGCGGCAGGCCCGCCTGCCGGATGCCCATCGCAAAGCCGCGCTGCGCCTTGTCGAACCACTGCGCGACCGACTTGCTGCCACCCGGCTGGGCCGTGCTGTACCCGGCGCCCACCACGACCAGGAACAGCAGGATCGCCCCGTAGCTGCCCGCCAGCACCGCCGCCATCAGTGCGCCCCCGACCACCAGCGTGCCGATGCCCACCACCAGCCGCTCGCTGTACCTGTCCAGCAGCTCGCCCGCCACCAGCAGGCCGACCAGCGGTACCAACTGCGCCGCCGAGACCAGCGCCCCGATCTGCGCGTTGCTCAGGTGCAGGTCGTTCTGGATATAGGCGGCAATCGGCCCGATGCCCTGGACGAAGAAGCAGGCACACGCCTGCGCCAGGGTCGCGATCAGGAGAATGACCCAGCGGTAGCCCGGCCTGGCCGGGAGATCAGTATCGTTCATGCCATGACCTCGCATTCGGCAGACTCAGCAGGAGATGTCGCGGTCTCGCCCAGCGGATGGCGGCGCTGCGCCCGCAGTAGCGCCTCCCTTGCCTGGACCAGGCCCATGCGCGCGGCGATCCATTCCGCATCGGTTTCGGCGGCCACGCCATGGGCATCGAGCACATCGAGGGCCGTCCGTAGCAACTGGCGGTTGTCGCCCCGCCGGACCTGGCCCTGCGCATCCACTGCATAGGGCGTATCTTCCATCCCGACGCGCAACACGTCGACCCCGCTATCGGGCTGCGCCGCATAGGCCGCCAGCCGCCGCAGCGCACACATCGCCTCGCCACGCCGGGGACCTACGTCCAGCGGCCGGTAGTGGAGCGGCGCATGGCGCGGCATCACGGCAGCACCCACGGTCACTGTCACTTTGCGTGCGCGCCGGCTCGAATGGCCGATGTCGTACTCCAGGCTTTTCGCCAGCCGCACCACGGCGCGGAACTCCTCGTAGTCCTGCGGGAACGGCAGCTTCGGCGAAAAGCCGAACAGCAGGATGATGTTCAACTGTCCGGAACTGCCCAGCCGCATCTGCGGATGCTCCACTGCGAAGCGCGTCATCGCATGGCTGCGTACCAACTGCACCCATTCCACCTCGTGGAACAGGCCCAGGTTGCGGCGGGCCTGGATCGCATTGCAGTAGACCCGGTACTGGATCAGTGGCGAGGTCGAGCCGTAGTCCGCGCCCTTGCTGGTGGAGTTGGTGTCCAGCTTCGCCATTTCCTCCCGCGCCGAGGGCTCGAAGCGTCCCAGCGCCTCCAGGAACGCCGGACTCGACGCGAACACCGTATCCAGCCCCCGCGCTTGCGCTCCACGTCACAGATCACCTGCAACTCGATGGCCGCCTGGATCGTCACGAAATGCGCGCCGCCCAGATGCAGCGGCAGTGCGCACTGGCTCACACGCTCCCACGCGCCGAACTCGCGGATGTTGTGCTGAACCTCCGCGCCGTTGCGGCTGGCGCCAAAGCTCAACAGCATGTCCTTGCACCGGCGCTGAACATCGCGGCTCACTCGCTGGTAGACCTCGTTGTCCGTGGTCTGTTCCCGGGTGATCGGGTTGCGCGCGTGGTAATGGTAATAGCGGCACCCCATCCGGTACAGGTCCGCAGCCTCGTTGGCCACATCGTCCAACGCAGTGGGGATCGACTCGCCGGTGCAGATGCGATCGAGCAGGTCGTCGCCGGTCGGGGCATGGTTGAGCGGGGTGAACTTGGCGCCGGTGGAAGCGCAGCCAAGAATCAGGGTGTTCCTGCGGGCATGAGCGTGTTCCATGGTCGGTGTCTCCATGAGGCGTCGTTGGATTCCGGTCCCTTGAGACAGTCCTTCCCCGCGGCGTCACCACGCAGGGACGCCGTCAAGCCATCGTTCGCCGGGGATGCGGGCTGCCTGCCTGGGAATTGCCCTCCCTGCCTCCATTAAGCCCAGGCTGCTGCGCCGCACAATGCGGGTTGCGCAACATCTGTTGCGCAACCCGCAAACCAGCCGCGCCCGCGGGTTCAGCTTGCGTGCCATGCTCGAAGCACGGCATAACCGCGCGAGATCGGCAACATGCTCGACATCCGCATCCTCAAGGATTTCCTCGCCCTGGCGCGGCTGGGCAACTTCTCCCGCGCCGCAGAACACTGCAACGTCACCACTTCGGGCCTCAGCCGCCGCATCGCGATGCTGGAAGCCTGGCTGGGAACCCCCGTCCTCGAACGCGGCCGCCACCCGCTGCAGCTCACCGACGCCGGGCACGAGTTCCGGGACGTGGCCGCGCAGATGGTCGCGACGCTGGAAGCGACCCGAACCGCCATCCAGCGCAAACACAACGACGGCGCCGATCTCATCCGCATCGCGGCTCCGCACATCCTGTCGCGCGCCTTCTTTCCGGCCTGGCTTCAGCGCCTGCATCAGCAATTCGGCGACGCTCGCCTGTCGATTACCTCGGCGGACCTGCCCGATTGCCTGCACGTGCTTCAGGCTGCCGAGGCCGATTTCCTCGTCACCTTTTCCGATCCCCTAGACAGCATCGGCGCGCGCCTGCCCGCCCTGCGCCAGGTGTCGGCCCTCCCTCGCGTCCGACTGGGCACGGAACGGCTCGTCCCCGTCAGTGCACCCAGCATCAGCGGCGGCCCTCTGCATGCCCTGGGCAGGACACAACCGGCCATATCCTTCCTGCCCTACAGCGACAACTGCTCGCTTGGCTGGATCGTCGAGAACCACTTGCGACACCGGCACGACCTGCCCCGACTACTTCGCCACCATGACAGTTCCCTGGCCGAAGGATTGACCGCCATGGCCCTGGTCGGGCTGGGCATCGCCTGGCTGCCGCTGGGCTGCGTCTGGAACGATCTCGAACGCGGGCACCTCGTTCGCGCGGGCGACGATGCCTTCGACATTTCCCTGGAAATCCACCTGCTGCGCCGTCACTCTGCCCTCGGTGCCAGAGCGCAGGCGCTGTGGAACGCGCTGACCACCACGCCACCTGTCCCTGCGGCGATACCGGAGAGCCCGGCCAATCCTAACCGCCGAGCGCCTTCACCAGCCGATCCAGTTCATCCTCGGCCGTGAGGAAGTGCGGCGTCAGTCGCAGCACCGCGGGCACACCTTCTGCCTCCAGCGCCCAGCGGGCATATTGCAGGCCGACGGCGGAGACATTGACCCCCGCCTCCCACAGCGCCCGTACCAGCGTCTGCCCGTCGCCGCTGGCTGGCGGCAGTGCATAGGTCATCAGCGCGCTGGCGCGAGGATGATCGCCCTCCAGCGGCGCCCATCCCAGGCGCTCGCGCAAGGTGCCGGCCACCCGGCCGCGAACCTCGGCGTTCCTGCGCGCGATGCGCCCGGGGCCTATCCGCAACACTTCCTCGCACGCGGCACCGAGCGCCAACCGCAGTCCGGGGTTGAACTCATGCCCCTCGAAGCGCCTCGCATCGGCCGCCACGCGCAACGTATCGCGCGCCGTCCACCGCGCACCGGCGACATCGACACCGGGCGGCGCAACCAGTCGCTCCAACGCCCGGTCGGAGACCACCAGCACCGCTGCCCCCTTCGGACCACGCAGCCACTTGCGCGCCGGGAACACCAGCACGTCGCATCCCAGCGCTTCCACATCTACCGGCAGTTGCCCCACCGCGTGGCTGGCATCGACGAACAGCAGCCCGTCGCGCTGCCGGACCACCTCTGCCACACCCTCCAGGTCGGTCGCCACGCCGTGGGCGGTCGGCACGATCGGCAGCGAGACCACCGCCCGGCAGGCACGCGGCAAACGATCCAGGGCGTCGGTCAGCCGCTGTGTCAGCGGCACCGGTTCGTCGCGCGCGGAGATCACGGTGAGCCCCAGTTGCGGTCCCAGCCGCTGCCGTGCCGCCAGCAGGCACAGGCTGTTGGAGCCGTATTCGTCATTCGAGGTCACGACGTGCACCTCGCGCCCGGCGGCCAATACCGCCTCCATCGCGGTGGACCACGCATGCCCGGCCGAATCCAGCAGCGCCACCTGGCCCGGCACGGCACCCACCAGCCGCGCCACGGCGAGGCGCACCGCTTCCAGCTCCGGCTCCAGCTGCGCCATCGCCCGCAGCGTGCCCAGCGACCGCTCCGCCGCCTGCCAACGGTCCCACGCCTCGTGCACCGCCGCCGGCGGCAGGCTGGCCGAGCCATGGGCGAAATGCGCGTAGCGCCCCCAGGCGGGCGTCTGCGCCCGCAGGCGCGCCAGTTCTTTTTCACCCAGTTCATCGTCCAAAGCCGGCCGCGCCGGCAGCCGGTTCATCTGCCCTCCCGCACAGCGGCGATCAGTTCCACCTCCACGGCCGCGCCGCGCGGTAGGGCTGCCGCGCTGACCGCCGTGCGCGCATGCTCACCGCGAGACCCCAACGCCTCTAGGAAGAACTCGCTGGCCCCGTCGATGACTGCGGGCTGCTGCACGAAGTCGGGCAAGCAGGCCACGTAGCCCGTTACCCGCAGCAGGCGCACCACGCGCTCCAGTCCGCCCAGTTCCTGCGCCAGCGCCGCCAGGCACTGCATGGCGCACAGCCGCGCGGCCTGTCTTGCCGCTTCCAGGTCCACATCGCGGCCAACCAGGCCAGTCACACGCACCACACCGTCGCGCCGCGGCAGCTGGCCGCTGACATAGGCAATGCCTTCGTGGACCACCACCGGGCGGTAGGCGCCGCCGGGCAAGGACGGCGCGGGAAGCTGATCGAGCCGGATCGTCATCGCAGGCATCTCCCGTCAGTGGCTGAGGATCTTGGCAAGAAAATCGCGCGCCCGCTCGCTGCGCGGCGCCTCGAAGAAGGAACGGGCATCGGCCTGTTCGACGATGCGCCCGCCATCCATGAACACCACCCGGTTGGCCACGCGTCGCGCGAATCCCATCTCGTGGGTGACGCACAGCATCGTCATGCCCTGGCTGGCCAGGTCGGTCATGACGTCCAGGACCTCCTTGATCATCTCGGGATCGAGCGCCGAAGTCGGCTCGTCGAACAGCATCACCGCTGGCTCCATGGCCAGCGCCCGGGCGATCGCCACGCGCTGCTGCTGCCCGCCGGAGAGTTGCCCGGGATACTTGCGGGCATGCGCGGCCATGCCCACCCGCTCCAGCAGTCGCCCGGAACTGGCGCTCGCCTGCCCAGCCGTGCGTCCCAGCACCTTGACCTGCGCCAGGTTGAGGTTGTCCAGCACCGTCAGGTGCGGGTACAGCTCGAAGTGCTGGAACACCATGCCCACCTGCCGCCGCAGGCGGCGCAAGTCAGTACCGGCCGCCCCGACTTCGATGCCCTGCACCGTGAGCGAGCCGCGCTGGTAGGGCTCCAGTGCGTTCACGCATTTGATCAGCGTGCTCTTGCCCGAACCGGAAGGGCCGCACACGACGACGACCTCGCCGGCCGCCACCTGCAGGCTGCAGTCGGCCAGCACCTGGACGCTGCCATACCACTTGGAAATATTATTGAAAACGATCATGGGAACTGTCAGAGGGGGACGCGTCGCGCGATGCGGTTCACGCACGCCGCGCCGGCGACACAGATGACGAGATAGACCACGGCCACGAAGCTGTAGAGTTCGATCAGCCGGCCGTCGCGGCTGGCCACCATGGCGCTGGTGGTGAGGAAGTCGGTCAGGCCGACCACATAGGCCAGGGACGTATCCTGGAACAGCGCGATGCACTGGGTCAGCAGCACCGGCGCCATGCGCCGCACCGCCTGCGGCAGGATGACGTAGCGCATGGCCTGCAGGTAGCCCATGCCCGTGGCCAGTGCCGCCTGCAGCTGGCCCCGCGAGACGCTCTTGATGCCGGCCCGGATGATCTCGCTGAAGTAGGCCCCCTCGAACAGCACGAAGGCGACCAGCACCGAGTTGAAGGCGCCGATCTGCCGGCCCGTGACCAGCGGCAGCAGGAAGTAGATCCAGAAGATCACCATGATCAGCGGCACGGCCCGGATCGCGTTGACATAGCCGGCCGCCAGCAGCGGCAGCACCCGGCCGGGCGCCAGGCGGGCCACCGCCAATGCGCAGCCCCATGCCAGCCCCATCAGCACGGCCAGGCCCGTGAGCTGCAAGGTCGTGACCATGCCCTCGGCCAGCACCGGAAGGTTGCGCTGGATGACGGCGAAATCGAATGCCATGGCCATCCCCCTCAGCGACCAGCCAGCATGCCGGGCAGCGCCGTGCGCCGTTCGATCTGCCGCCCTGCGGAAATGGACAGCAGCGACAGCACCATGTAGATCAGCGTGGCGGCCGTGAACGCCTCGATGCCATGGAAGGTATAGGACTCGATCTGCCGGCTTTGCCCGGTCAGCTCCAGCATGCCGATCGTCAGCGCCAGGCTGGAGTTCTTGACGGTGTTGAGCAACTCCGAGGTGTACGGCGGCAGCGCATAGCGCAGGCCCACCGGCAGCAGCACATGGCGGTAGACCTGCCCGGTGCTCATGCCTTGCGCCAGCGCCGCCTGCTTCAGCCCCTTGCCGGTCGCCTCGATGGCCGCGCGCGTCTGTTGGGCGATCCGCGCCGACATGAACAGCCCCAGCCCCACCGCCGTGGTCCAGTATTCGGGGTTCGGCAAGCCGCGCTTGAGCCACGCCCCCCAGGCCTCGGGCAGGATCTCCGGCACCACGTAGTACCAGAGAAAGAGCTGCACCAGCAGCGGGATGCCCCGGAACAGCGTCACGTACAGCGTCGCGATCCGGCGCGCGCCACGGCCCGGCAGCGTCAGCGCGATGCCGGCGGCGGCCCCCACGGCCAATGCGATCGCATAGGCCACCACGCTGATCAGCAGCGTCCACAACAGGCCCGTGGCCAGCCAGCCCAGGTAGGGCTGCGTCGCCAGCAGGCCCCAGTTCCATCGATAGTCCATCTCGCGCCCTTCCGCCGTTCATTCGGGCAGCGACTGCACGCGGTAGAGCACGGCCATGTCGCCACCGAAGGCCAGGCCCACCGGGGCGAAATACTTGTCGAACAGCCGCTGCGCCTCGCCCGAGGCGAAGGCGCGCGCCAGCGCCCGGTTGACCAGCACGCGGAACTCGGCATCGCCACGCTGGAACATCACCCCGTACGGGTCGGTGCTCAGCAGGCGCCCGACGATCTCCAGGCCGGCCGGGTTGCGCGCCTTGGTGGCGGCGAACACCGCGATCGGCGTGCCGTCGCCGGCCAGCGCATCCACCCGTCCGGTCTCCAGCGACAGGAAACCCTCGGCGTAGTCCTTGACGTAGTTGAAGCGCAGGTTCAACCCCTTGGCCTGCGACAGCGCCTGCAGCGCCCGCTCGTTGCTCGATCCCTGCAGCACCGCCACCGTCTTGCCGCGCAGGTCCTCGGCCTCGTGGATGCCCGAACCCTTCTTCACCGCCAGCTGGGTCCCGGTGATCCAGAACGGCATCGAGAAATCCACCTGCTCCAGCCGCCCCAAGGTGATGGTCGTGGTGCCGCATTCCATGTCGATGCCGCCGCTGGTCACCTGGGCGATGCGGTTGGCCGTGGTGATCGGCACGTAGTTGACCTTGACCTCCTTGCCCAGCACCTTTTTCACCTCATCGACGACGCGGCCGCACAGCTCGACGGAAAAGCCGGACACCTGCTTGCCCTCGTCGAAGTAGGAGAACGGCGTGGCCGATTCGCGGTGGCCGATATTGATCTGGCCCCGCTCGCCAATGCGCGTCAGCGTGGGCGAAGCGCTCTGGGACCAGGCAGCCGTCCCCAGCGACAGGCACAGCAAGGCAACGGCAGTCCTGCACGGACGCGACAAGTTCTTCATGGCGCAGCTTTCAAAGAGAGGTCGAGGAAAGGGAAAGGAGAACGCGCGGCTCAGAGCCCACGGATGGCGAATTGCTCATGTGCCAGAGACGCCCGCAGCGCCGTCTGCTGCACCTCGTCCAGCGGCTCCAGCGGCGGCCGCAAGCGGCACCAGGCCGGGTCATCGGTCGCGGCGGCGATGGCGGCCTTCATCGCCGGGATCAGCGGATAGGCGGCAAAGCGGGCGCGGATGGCGTTGAGCGCATCCTGCTGGGCCTGCGCGTCCGCGCCCTGCCAGGACTGGAACAACCGGACGATCGCCCCTGGGTTCACGTTGGCGGTGGCCGAGATGCAGCCGGCGCCGCCCTGGCGCAGGGTGTCGAGCAGGATCGTCTCCGTGCCGGCGAATACGCCGAAGCCTTCCGGGGCAAACAAGTCGATCGCCCGGGCGGTGTAGGCCCAGTCGCCACCTGTATCCTTCATGCCGGCCACCACGACGGGATAGCGCTTGAGCAGGCGTTCGATCAGCGCGTGCGAGAACGCCACCTGCGCGACCGGGGGGATGTGGTACAGGTACAGGCGCAGGCGGCTGTCGCCCACCCGCTCGATGACCTCGCTGAAGAATGCGAACAGCCCCTCATCGGTGATGGTCTTGTAGTAGAACGGCGGCAGCGCCAGCACCCCCGCGCAGCCGCTGCCGACGGCCGCCCGCGTCAGCCGCACCGCATCGGTCAGCGAACAGCTGCCGGTACCCGGCAGCATGCGATGGGCTGGCACGCCGGCATCGATCGCCGCGGCGAGCAGGTCGATGCGCTCCTCCACCGACAACGAATTGCCTTCGGAGTTCGTGCCGAACATGGCCAGCCCGCAGTCCTGCGCCACCAGCCATCGGCACAGTTGCGTGAATCGCAAAATATCCGGCTCCATCCTGGCATTGAACGGGGTCAGGACAGGGGCCAGCACGCCCTGCAGTCGATCAGCGCTTCCATGCTGCATGAATCGGCACTCCAGCTTCGTTGTAACGTTGCCGGAGTCTAGGCAGCGGCGGGCAGACCCGCATTGACGATACTGGCTCGATATTTGCTAAAACTGCAAACATCACCGCTCGCGCCGCGGCTTGGTGCACGTGCCGCTCCCGGACCGCGCCGCACGCAACCCTTGTTGAGGAATACGCAACATGGCCGACCTGATCGCCCTCAAGGACTTCCTGGTGCTCTGCCAGAGCCGCAGCTTCTCGCGCGCCGCCGAGCACTGCCATGTCTCGGTCTCCGGACTCAGCCGCCGCATCCAGGGCCTGGAGCAATGGATCGGCGCGCCCTTGTTCAACCGCCACAAAACAGCGCTTGAACTCACCGACGCCGGCTGCCGGCTGCAGGCCGTGGCCTCCGAGGTCGTCTACGCCCTGGAAGGCCTACGCAAGTCGGTCCGTGCCGACAGCCAGGAACTGCAGCGACGCATCCGCTTCTGTGCACCGCACATCATGTCGGCGGTGTTCTTCCCCGACTGGATTCCGCGCCTGCATGGCGACTTCAAGGACGCCAGCCTCAGCGTGGAGTCGCACAATCTGCCCGAGTGCCTCGCCCGGCTCGACGAAGGCGAGGCCGACTATGTGGCCGCGCTGTTCGATGCGCGTGGCGCGGTCGCCACGCGGCTGGGCGTGGGGCCGGACATCAACGGCTACCTCGGCCTGGCATTGGGCACCGAGCGCCTGGTTCCGGTCTGCGCCCCCAATGCCGCCGGCCAGCCGCTGTTCGAGCTTGGCCGGAACGGCACCCCGGCCTCCTTCCTGGACTATGCCAGCGAATGCCACCTGGGCTGGTCGCTGCAGGCCGCGCTGCAGGACTTCGGCCTGCCGCTGCAGCGCCAGCACGCCGCCAGCCTCGCCAATGGCCTGCACTTCATGGCAGCCTCCGGCCTGGGCGTAGCCTGGCTGCCCCACACCCTGGTGCGCGAGGACCTCGCCGCGCGGCGGCTGGTCAGGGCCGGCGGCCCCGAGCTCGATATCCCGCTGCATTTGACTCTGCTGCGGCGACCCATGCCGCTGGCAAACCAGGCCCAACGGCTCTGGGACTATCTTGAGGAACTCAGCGGCGAACCCCAGTCCCGCGACGGAGTGGCCCCGGCGCTGGTTGAGTAAAACCGGAAGCCCCCCCTCGCGATGGAGGCTATGCAGCCTTCGCCGCCGCATCCACTGCGTGCAGTTCCCCCATGCGCTCCATAGGGACCCCAGGAAAACCTAGCGCAGCAATCACTTGCGCTCCGAGATTAGTCGGATGCAATCTCCCCCGGTCAATCTCAATCCACCCCGACCAGCTTGAGATCCCGCAGCAACGTGCCGATTTCGGTCTTGCCGAACCTGCGCATCAGCAGATCGCGCAGAAAGGCCGACCCCAGACAAGTCGATTCCTATCATCCGCGCTGCCTAGATTCGGCGAACTGGCCGATGAAGGCGAAGGTGACCGCGCCTTCGGACACCTCGCCCGGCCGGTCGCCGACCTTGTGAGACATAAAGAATTCCGACACCAAGTCATTGGCGGAGATATTCAGCCATACGAACGCTCTTACGGAGCAACACGCTAGACCAGATTCCGGTCATCAATTGCTCTTGTCGTTCTTGAGCTCGGTTCCGCATAAGCGCTTCGCGGAGGTAAGTCCAGTGAAGGCACAGCTGGCACGATCGTATGGCCATGAACGCCCCCGCCGATCGCGAACTACCTCTCAAAGATCCAGCCAACTTGTGGCGTCATGAGTAACCCACACGCACATCCCGCTCGACGATGCTCGGTGTATGGTGCGCAGCAGCCGGCCAGTTCAAGATTGACGCCACCTGGCAGCCGGCCCCATCTGCCCATCAGCATGAGCGGATCGTCATGCGCAAACAGGACTGGTCTTCGATGCGCTACAGGCTGACTTCGGGCCGATCGCGTTCGCCGCAGGATGGCCTCCGAAGCACGGGCCGTCTAGGACACCGCGCCAGAATCCGGCCCAGGGCTGCTCCGCTGCGCACGCAGCCGAAGGGCATTGCCCACCACCGAGGCTGAACTCATGCTCATGGCCAGCGCCGCGAACATCGGCGAGAGCAGCCAGCCGGTCAGCGGGTACAGAACGCCGGCCGCCAGCGGCACGCCCAGGCCGTTGTAGACAAGGGCGAACGCCAGGTTCTGGCGCATGTTGGCCACTGTGGCCCGCGACAGCCGGCGCGCGGTGGCGATGCTACGCAGATCGCCCTTGACCAGCGTCACCTGGGCGCTGTTCATCGCCACGTCGGTGCCGGTGCCCATGGCGATGCCCACGTCCGCGCGCGCCAGCGCCGGGGCGTCGTTGATGCCGTCGCCAGCCATGGCGACCACGCGGCCTTCGCGCTGCAACCGCTCGACCAAGGCCAGTTTGTCCTCGGGCTTGACTTCGCCATGCACCTCGTCGATCCCCAGGCGTGCCGCGACGGAGTTCGCGGTGGTCTCTCCATCACCCGTGGCCATAACGATGCGGATACCGGCTGCATGCAGCGCCGCCAGCGCCTCCGGGGTGCTGGCCTTGATCGGATCGGAGACCGCCAGCAGTCCTGCCAGTACACCATCCACGGCGAGATGCATGACGCTGGCGCCTTCCCGACGCAGGGCCTCGGCTTGCGCTGCCAGCCCGTCCACGGCAACTCCCAGTTGCGTCATCAGCGCCGTGTTGCCCAGCGCGAGCCGCCGGCCCGCGACGCGGCCTTGCACGCCGATGCCCGAGCCCGAGTCGAACTCCACCACCGCATCCAGGGCAACGTCCTGTTCACGCGCCTGACGAACGATGGCGTCGGCCAGCGGGTGCTCGCTGCCTTGATCCAGGCTGGCCGCCAGGCGCAGCACCTCCTCGGCGGCGAAGCCCTCGGCGGGCACCACCCGATCGAAGGCCGGGCGGCCCTCGGTCAGCGTGCCGGTCTTGTCCACGATCAACGCATCGACCTTGCGCAGGTTCTCGATCGCCGCCGCATCGCGGAACAGGATGCCCTGGCTGGCGCCACGCCCGGTCGCCACCATGATCGACATCGGCGTGGCCAGGCCCAGCGCGCACGGGCAGGCGATGATGAGCACCGAGACCGCGTTGATCAGGCCGAACGCCCAGCCCTGGGTGGGGCCGAACAGCCCCCAGGCGAGGAAGGTGGCGACGGCCACGCCGACCACGGCCAGCACGAACCAGCCGGCCACGCCATCGGCCATGCGTTGCAGGGGCGCCTTGGAGCGCTGCGCCTGGGCGACCATCTGCACGATCTGCGACAGCATGGTGTCGGCGCCGACCCGCTCGCAGCGCATCAGCAGCGCGCCGCTGGTGTTGAGCGTGGCGCCGATCAGCCGGTCGCCCGCGCGCTTGGTCACCGGCAGCGGCTCGCCGGTCAGCATGGACTCGTCGACCGCGCTTGCGCCTTCGAGCACGATGCCGTCGACCGGCACCTTCTCGCCGGGCCGCACGCGCAGGCGGTCGCCCACGTGCACGTGGGCCAGCGGCACGTCCTCCTCCGTGCCGTCCTCGCGCACGCGCCGGGCGGTCCTGGGCGCCAACCCCAGCAGCGACCTGATCGCTGCCGAGGTCTGCGAACGCGCGCGCAGTTCCAGCATCTGCCCCAGCAGCGTCAGCGAGATGATCACCGCGGCCGCCTCGAAGTAGACGTTGACCCGCCCCATCGAGACGAAGGACTCGGGAAACACGCCCGGCGCCACAGTGGCGACCACGCTGTAGACGAAGGCCGCGCCGGTGCCCAGGCTGATCAGCGTCCACATGTTGGGGCTGCGATGGACCAGCGACAACCAGCCGCGCTGGAAGAACGGCGCGCCAGCCCACAGCACCACGGGTGCCGCCAGCACCAGCTCCACCCAGCTCTGGGTCGCCATGTCGAACAGGTGCAGGCGGTGGCCGAACATCGCCAGCAGCATGACCGCCACCGACAGCGGCAGCGTCCACCAGAAGCGGCGCGAGAAGTCCTTCAGCTCGGGGTTGTCATCGTCTTCTTCCAGGCTGGGCAGTTCCGGCTCCAGGGCCATGCCGCACTTTGGGCAGGTGCCGGGGTGGTTCTGCCGGATCTCCGGGTGCATGGGGCAGGTGTAGATCGTCCCGGCGCGAGGCAGCGCACCCGTTGCCTGCGATGCAGAAGCGGCCCGTGCTGCATGTCCGCCGTCGTGTGCCCCGTGCCCGCCTGGGGCGGATGGCACCGCAGCGGTCGCCTGCTCGGACCGGAGATACCGATCGGGCTCGGCGACGAACTTCTCAAGGCAGCGGGCGCTGCAGAACACCTGCGTGGCCCCGGCATGCTCGACGCGGTGCGGCGAATCCTCGGACACCACCATGCCACAGACCGGATCGCGCACCGGCCTATCCTGGTGCGCGCGGCCAGGGCCGTGCGCGCCGTGATCATGCCCCCCTTGCGGGGGGGCAGTGTTGTCGCTTGTGCTTGCCTCGCCGGCAGGGGGATGAGGTGTGTGCATGTAGCCTCCCGGCATGAGGCCGCGCGTCTACACGCGCGGTGTTTTTAATCCTTAGTGACCAGTTTAAACTCGTGCAGCAACGCGCCGATCTCGGTCTTGTCGAGCTTGCGCATCAGCAGATGGCGCAGGAAGGCCGGGCCTGGCACATCGATCCCCTTGCCATCCCGCAGCGGCCCGATCGCGGCCAGCAGCGTGCGGATGTCGTAGGTCGAGTTGAACACCTCCGGCACGCCGCGCTCGACGTTCATCAGCGTATAGACCGCTTCCATCGGCGTGCGCACGGAATACTCCGTGGTGAAGATGCAGTCGCGCTGTTTCGATTCGGCGAACTGGCCAATGAAGGCGAAGTTGACCGCCCCCTCGGGCACCACATCGGGCCGGTCGCCGGCCTGGCGCGGCATGAAGAAGGCGGTGATGTACGGCATCATCACCGGCACGGTCTTGGCGCCGGTCGCGGCCAGCTCATCGATTTCCTCCACCGGAACGCCGAGGTGGTAGAGCCATTCGCGGGTGATCTCCTCGCCGGTGCATTCCTGCATCGGCTTCTTCACGTAGTTGCCAGGCTTGTCCACGAACAGGGCGTAGAACCAGGCCAGCATCTGGTCCTTGGGCTGCTTCTTGAAATGCGGCTGCCGGTGCACCGTCCAGCTCAGCAGCCAGTTCGAATCCTTCACCGTGACGATGCCGGCGGTGACGATCTTGCCGGTGAACGGATTGCGCTTGGCGATCTTCTCGACGTACTGCGGGATGCGCGTGTCGAGCGTGGTGATCGTCGCCGACGCCCACTTGGTCTGCGGGATGTGCGCGCCGAACACGTCGGGACGGCCGAAAGCGGGATCCTTGGCGGCGATGCGGCGCCACAGGTCCCAGGCCGGCGCCGGCCCTTCGTTGAGCCTGGCCGGGGTGTGGTGATCGCCATTGTCCGAATTCTCGGTCAGCGAGCCGATGGTGATGAAGACCAGATCGTCCGGCCCGAGGTCGACGCCACCTTCGACGCCCTGCTCGACCCAGTGGATCCGCGTGGCCTGCTTGCGCCCGGCCTGCAGGTCGAAATCGACATCGGTGACTTCCACGCCATAGCGGAACTTGACCCCATGGTCCTGCAGCCACTTCACCAGCGGCAGGACCATCGACTCGTACTGGTTGTAGCGGTTGAACTTGAGCGAGGAGAAGTCCGCCAGACTGCCGATGTGGTGGATGAAGCGATGCAGATAGAGCTTCATCTCCAGCGCCGAGTGCCACTCCTCGAAGGCGAACATGGTGCGCCAGTAGAGCCAGAAGTTGCTGTCGAGGAAGTCCTGACCGAAGACCTCGTTGATGCGCTTGTTCTCCATCTCCTCGCGCGTGGCGAGGAAGACCGAGAGCAGGTCTTTCTGCGCTTTGTCGCTCAGCGTCAGCAGGGCCTTGTCGGGCACGTCCTGGCCCTGGTTCTGGGTCGCGCGTTGCAGCGAGAGGTTCGGGTCGTCCTTGTTGAGCCGGTAGAACTCGTCGAGCACACTTGCGCCCTCGATCTCCAGCGACGGGATCGAACGGTAGAGGTCCCATAGGCATTCGAAATGCTCTTCCATCTCGCGCCCGCCACGGACCACGAATCCCTTCTCCGGCACATCTAGACCATCGAGCGCCCCACCCGGAATGGCCAGTTCCTCCAGGATGGTGATGCGCTCGCCGGCCACGCCACCATCGCGGATCAAAAAGGCCGCGCCGGCCAGCCCGGCCAGGCCCGATCCGACGAACCACGCCGTCTTCCTGTCGGCGCCCTCGGGTTTGCGGGGGCGCACGAACGCTTCGTAGTTTCCGCTGCTGTAGTGCATGGTCTGTCCTTTCCTTGTGGGGGTCAGTTCGGGGTCTTGTCGTAGCGGTAGAAGCCCTCGCCGGAGGCGACGCCGAGCTTGCCGTGGTCGATGTAGTGCTCCTTCAGCCAGGCCGCGAGCTGCTGGGTGTGTTCGCTGCCGTGGGACAGGATGTTGTAGGGCGTGGTCAGGCCGATGATGTCGTAGATCTGGAACGGCCCCAGCGGCGCGCCGGTGGCAATGCGCCAGACCTTGTCCACGTCGTGCGGGTCGGCATAGCCGCCGGCGGCCAGCTCGGCCGCCGCGTTGAGCAGGGGCACCAGCAGCGAGTTGAGCACGTAGCCCGCTTTTTCTTTATGCAGCGCGATGGGCACCATGCCGATGTCGGCGGCGAAAGCCAACAGCGCGTCGAACACCTTCGGGTCGGTGTCCTCGGTGCCCATCACCTCGGCGGTGTTGAACTTCCATATCTGGTTGGCGAAATGCAGGGCGATGAAGCGATCGGGCCGGCCGGTGGCGTCCTTGATCGCGCTCGGCAGCAGCGTGGAGGAGTTGGTGGCGAAGATGGTCTTCTCCGGCGCCAGCCGGTCCAGCCTGGCGTAGGTCTGGCGCTTGAGTTCCAGCACTTCGGGGATGGCCTCGATCACCAGGTCGGCATCGGCCACGGCCGCGCCCAGGTCGGTGTGCAAGGCGATGCGCGCCAATGCGGCGTGCAGCTTGTCGCCGTCGGCGCCGGCCACCTCTTCCTCGTAGGTTTCGATCAGCCCGTCCAGGCGCTGCCGCGCCTTGGCGATGGCCGCCTCATCGATGTCGTAGACCGATACCTCGAAGCCGCTGTAGGCGGTCTGGAACGCGATCTGCGAACCCAGCACGCCCGTTCCCAGCACCGTCACCTTGTTGATCTTGTCCACAGCACAACTCCTTGTATCGAAGGGAACAGGGCTAGGCTGGCCCTTGGGTAGCCAAGCCCGCGAAATAGCCGTCCACGACCTGCCGCACCTGCGCGCGCAGGTCGTCCATCGGGACATGGCCTGGATGGGCGCCGGTGGAGGCGCGCGAGACCGCCAGGTGCGCAGCGCCGAAGATCGAGATGCTGGCCACTCGGGCCAGTTCCGGGCGTGCCGGCAGGCCGCGCGCGGCGGCCTGCTCGAGCAGGCCGGCGGCCACGGCCGCCTCCAGCCCGGCCAGCAGTGCCAGGCCTTCGCTGCGGTACTTCTCGCCCGGGGCGCCGAACATCAGTTGGCGCTGGTAGACCGCCAGGTTCTCCGCATGCCGCCCCCCCCAGTTGCAGGATGGGCGCGACCATCGCCACCGCGACGTCCACCGGGTCGCGCAGTACACGGGCCCGCGCGGCGCCCTGTGCCAGCGCCGCGCGCAACGCCTGGTTGAGAACCATCAGCAGCAGTTCGTCCTTGGAGGACGCGTAGCGGAACAGCGTGCCCGTGCCGACGTCGGCACGCTCGGAGATTACCTGCGTGGTGACGCCGGCATAGCCATGCGCCTCGAACAGCTCTGCGGCGGCCTGGAAGATGCGGCCGTGCTTGTCCTGCATGTTGCGGTCGCGCCGGCCGTGTCGGATGAACACATCAGTCTCATACATGAACCAAGCTAATGAGTAGACTCGAAAATGAGTCTACTCTATTTTTTGCCTTAGCCGCAATCCATCTCATCGTTCCGCTTTAATCCTTTCCCTCTCTCATCCAACAGGAGCCAGCCATGAAGATCTTCTACAAGACCCGCGCCACCGCCGCGGGCGGCCGTTCCTGCCATACCGCACTGGACAACGGTAGCCTCGCGCTCGACCTGGCCATGCCTGGTTCCGGCAAGACCGGCGCCAACCCCGAGCAGCTTTTCGCCCTGGGCTACGCCGCCTACTTCGACAACGCCTTGCCCGTGGCCGCCAAGCAACTGGGTCTGGCGCCAGCGGGAACGCGCACCTCGGTGGAGGTCGGCATCGGCCAGACGGCCACCGGTGGCTATGCGCTGGACGTGGACTTGCATGTGGAAGTCCAGGGTCTGGACGAGGCCGCTGCGCGCAAGCTGGTGGAAGCCACGCATCAGGTGTGTCCGCATTCCAATGCCACGCGCGGAAATATCGACGTGCGCCTGCATGTTTCCGTAGCCTGAGCAGGAGAACAGCATCATGCGCAGTGCCATCCACACCACGTTTGGCGAACCTGCCGACGTCCTCGAACTCGGCGACCGTCCGGCGCCACAACCTGGCGCGGGCGAAGTCCGCATCAAGACCTCACTGGCACCGATCCACAACCATGACCTTTGGACGATCCGCGGCCGCTACGGCTACAAGCCGGAACTTCCCGCCATCGGCGGCAGCGAGGCGGTCGGCATCGTCGATGCACTTGGCGAGGGTGTCGAAGGCGTCACCGTCGGCCAGCGTGTTGCCGTGGCCTCGGTACACGGTACCTGGGCCGAGTACTTCCTGGCCCCGGCCCGGCTGCTGGTGCCGGTGCCGCAGGCCATGCCCGACGAGACCGCGGCGCAGCTCATCGCCATGCCGCTCAGTGCGTTGATGCTGCTGGAGTTCCTGCACGCCGAGCCCGGCAAGTGGATCGTGCAGAACGCGGCCAATGGCGCGGTCGGCAAGACGCTGGCCATGCTGGCCGCCGCACGCGGTGTGGAGGTGCTGAATCTGGTGCGCCGCGACGCGGGCGTGGACGAACTGGCGGCCCTTGGCATCGGCAACGTCATTTCCACTGCGCAGCCGGAGTGGCAGGAACGCGCCCGCGCCGTCCTCGGCCCCGCCCTGGCGCACGCGGCAGTGGACTCCATCGGCGGCACGGCCAGCTCAGCGCTGCTGCGCCTGCTTGGCGAAGGCGGCACGCTTGTTTCCTTCGGCACGATGGCGGGAGAGCCGATGCAGATCGACTCGGGCTCACTCATCTTCAAGCAGGCCACGGTCAAGGGTTTCTGGGGCAGCAAGGTCAGCGAAGCTATGGCTGCGGATGGCAAGCACCGGCTGGTGGGTGAACTGATGCAGCGCACGCTTGCCGGTGAACTGTTGCTACCGGTCGAGGCGATCTACGACCTGGCCGACGCAGCCCAGGCCGCGGCCGCTAGTCTGCAATCGGGACGCAACGGCAAGATTTTACTGGCCCCGTAAGGGAGCGTGAGAGCCAGCGCGCAGAGCGGAGCGATCTAAGCTGTTCTTTGGCCGGGACGAGCATAACGAGCCGTAACTTCGCTGATCGACACCTCTCCAACGCCGTCCAGTGCCGTTGCTCCGTTTGGTGCTGGGCTCGGGCCGCCACGTTCGCAGCAGCTCAGGTGATGGTGATCCAGTTCAGGTGCCCAAGGAGCGCACGATCAGCGCTCCTTGAACGCCATCGACACGGTGTTGATCGTCTCGGCGCTCATCGGGCCAGTCACGAACTGGTTGAGCAGCGCCTGGGGGGGGGGACGGCAATGCCGCCTTCAATGACCCCTTGCCTAGGGATGCTCTTACATGGACGTCTCCAGAAGAGCAAGATTCGGCGGCGTGAAGGTCTGAAGGGT
>NZ_JAEFCH010000016.1:0-47725 GCF_016406015.1 Acidovorax sp. IB03
ACTTCTTCAACCAACCCCGCCGCACCTAGAAACATGCCCTCTGTGCAGCGAAGCCCTCGATCATAGCAGAGATTTTGGATCGAATGCAAGAAGCTGAGCTTTTATAAATTTGCGGCCGCCTCCAGCGCGTCTATGAAGAGACTTGCCACATCGCAGCCGGTCTGATCAAAGATCTCTTGAAAACACGTCGGGCTGGTCACGTTGATCTCCGTCACACTGTCACCAATCACATCCACCCCAGCCAGCAGCAGGCCGCGCTCCAAAAGAATGGGCCCCAGCGACTCAGCGATCTCCAGATCCCTCGCAGACAGCGGCTGGGCCACCCCTTTGCCACCTGCCGCCAAATTACCCCGAACCTCGCCGCCCTGAGGAATGCGAGCCAAGCAAAATGGCACAGGTTTGCCACCGACGATGAGGACGCGCTTGTCGCCCTCGGCAATCGCCGGGAGGAATTTTTGGACCATGACGCTCTGCACACCGTCACGATTCAGCGTCTCGATGATGCTGCCCAAGTTCAGCCCGTCTTCGCGAACCCTGAAGATCCCCATGCCACCCATGCCGTCCAGCGGTTTCAAAATGATGTCGCGGTGTTCCGCGTGGAATTTCTTGATTTCTGCGGCATCCCTGGTAACGAGGGTGGGGCCAATGAACTGAGGGAACTCCATGATCGCCAGCTTTTCAGGGTGATCACGCAAAGCACGGGGTTTGTTGAAAACCCGTGCTCCCTCACGCTCTGCCTGCTCCAGCATGTGCGTCGCGTAGAAATACTCGCTGTCAAAAGGCGGGTCCTTGCGCATGAGCACCGCGTCAAATCCGGCCAGCGCTGCGATGCCGTCGGACCGCACGGCAAACCATGAGTCCGTCTCGCCCGTCAAGGTGATGTGCCGAACCTGGGCCGAGACCTGTCCACCACGCACCCAACTCACATGCCTGGGCTCGCACACTGCAAGGGTGTGACCGCGCCGCTGCGCCTCACGCATCATGGCGAAGGTGGTGTCTTTGTAGATCTTGAAGCTCTCAAGAGGATCGGCAATGAACAGAATTTGCATGGTGTGTGTACGGTGAGTGTGCAGAGCTGCACAGGATTGTGTGGCGCCTTCGAAAACGGGCGCATGCACACGCGCAGCATCCACGATGACGCCAGGTCATTAACGAGGCAGAGCGGAACGTGATTGCTTGTACTGTTGCACAAATAAAGCAAGGCTGCCGGCGACCACGCCCCAGAAGGCAGAGCCAATGTCCATCAACGTGATTCCGCTGAGCGTGACCAAGAAAGTGATCAGCGCTGGCTCACGGTGCCTTTCGTCGCGCAGGGCGGAGGCCAAACCATTGCCAATGGTGCTCAACAACGCGATTCCGGCAATGGCGACCACCAACTCCTTTGGAAAAGAAGTCAGCAGCCCAGTGACCAAAGCGCCAAACAGCCCGATCAATATATAGATAGCACCACAGGACGCCGCTGCGGTATAGCGCTTGAGCCGATCTTCGTGGGCTTCGGGCCCCATACAGATCGCTGCGGTAATGGCACTGAAGTTCAAAGCGAACGCGCCAAAGGGTGCAAGCACGAGCGAAGCCCACCCCGTCATCGTGATCAACCGAGACACGGGAAGCTCATACCCTGATGCGCGGATGACAGCCATACCCGGCAGATTCTGAGAGGCCATCGTCACCACAAACAGGGGGATCGCCAAACTGACAATGGCGGACACACTCCACTGTGGCGCCACCAAGACTGGCATGGCCAAGCGTACGGGCTCCATGGACCAAGCCATCTGCCCCGTCATCAGCACCCACAGGATGCCCACCATCAAGGTGACGACCACCGCATAGCGGGCAGCCATGCGGCGGGCTACCAGATACGTGCCCACCATCAGCAGCACCAGAGGCAACGCCGTTTGCGCAGCAGCAAAGGCCTGGATGCCAAAACGGGCCAGCACCCCGGCCAAAAGGGCAGAGGCGATTTCCATGGGAATGCGATCAGCTACACGTTCGAGGGCTCTGGTGGCGCCCACCAGAATCACCAGCGCCGAACACACCATGAACGCACCCACAGCCTCGCCCATGGAGAAACTGCCCGCAGCCCCTGCGGTAGCGAGCACTGCAGCACCCGGGGTGGACCAGGCCACCATCACCGGCTTGCGCAGCAACAGCGATGGAACCAGGGAGCAAAGGCCCATGCCCAAACCCAGTGCCCAGATCCACGACGTGATTTGCGCTGGCGTGGCTCCAAAACTCTGGGCGGCCTGAAACACGATGGCCACGGAGCTGGTGAAGCCCACCAGCACGGCGACGAAGCCTGCGACAAAGGCCGACAGGCTGAGATCTTTGAAAAATTGCATGGCGCGCATTCTGGCACCCACGCGGGAAACGCTCTCACCAAAGATCAGGGCCTGATCCAGTTGTCAGATTTCGATCTTGGAGCCCAGCTCCACCACCGCGTTGTTAGGCAGGTGCAAAAAGTCTGCAGCGCCACTGGCGTTGTGGTGCATTTGCGCGAACAGCTTTTCGCGCCAGTGCGCCATGCCACTACCGATGGAAGGAATCACCGTGTCACGCGACAGGAAGTAACTGGTGGTCATGGGCTCAACATCGCAACCCCGGCCTCGAAGGGCTTCCAAGGCACGCGGCAGGTCAGGGTCGTTCTTGAAGCCGTAGTGCACCACCACCTGCCAGCAGTCATGCCCCAGAGGCTCCACCTGCAAGCGCTTGTCCAAGCCAATCCAGGGTACTTCATGGTTGCGCACCGTGACGAAGAGGTTTTGCTGGTGCAGCACCTTGTTGTGCTTGAGGTTGTGCAACAGGGCATTGGGCACTGCCCCAGGCTCAGCCGTCAGAAAAATGGCCGTGCCTTCCACCCGGGTCGGGGGGCTGATGAAAACCGACTCCAGAAAATCCTTGAGGTCGATGGCATCAGCGCGCAGCTTGGCATTGAGCAGACGGCGGCCTTGCTTCCACGTCATCATCAAAGTAAACAGGGCACCGCCAATCATCAACGGGAACCACCCGCCCTGGAACAACTTGAGCAGGTTGGATGCAAAGAACGCCAAATCCACCAAAAAGAAGCAGCCAGTGGCAGCCAGGCACAGCGCCAGCGGGTAGCCCCAGCCGTAGCGGATCACAAAGAACGTGAGCGTGGTGGTGATCAACATGTCCAGCGTCACGGCAATGCCGTAGGCCGCCGCCAGGTTGCTCGACGAGCGGAACATGACCACCGCCAGCACAATGGCCACGAACAGGCCCCAGTTCACCAGCGGCATGTAGATTTGCCCGGTGTCGCGCACGCTGGTGTGCTGGATGTTCAGGCGCGGCAGATAGCCAAGCTGGATGACCTGCTTGGTGACACTGAAGGCGCCCGTGATCAGTGCCTGCGAAGCGATCACGGTGGCAAGCGTGGCCAGCCCGACCAGCGGTATCAGCGCCCAGTCGGGCGCCATCATGAAAAACGGGTTCTTGACGGCCTCAGGCTCAGCCAGCAGCAGCGCGCCCTGACCGAAATAATTGAGCGTGAGCGACGGCATCGCCACACCAAACCACGCCAGGCGAATGGGTCGTTTGCCAAAGTGGCCCAGGTCGGCATACAAGGCTTCCGCCCCCGTCACGCACAACACGACAGCGCCCAGGATGATGAAGCTGGTGCCGGGCTGGTGCCACATGAACATCAGCGCGTGGTGCGGGCTCATCGCCCACAGAATTTCGGGGTGCCCGTGGATGTGAAACACGCCCAGCACCGCCAGGGTCATGAACCACACCAGCGTGATGGGCCCAAAAAACTTGCCGATGCCGCCTGTGCCCCGCTTTTGCACCGCAAAAAGGCAAAACAGCACCACCAGCGTCAGGGGAATGACGTACTTCTTGAAGTGCGGTGACACCACCTCCAGCCCCTCGACGGCCGAAAGCACCGAGATGGCGGGAGTGATGACCCCATCCCCATAAAACAGCGATGTGCCAAAAATACCGACGGCAAGCAGCATGCCGCGCAGCTTGGGCTTGTCTTTGACGGCTTGCGATGCCAGCGCCAGCATGGCGATCAGGCCACCCTCACCGTTGTTGTCCGCACGCAGCACAAGTACCACGTACTTGAGTGACACGATGACCGTGAGGGTCCAGAAGAAGATCGACAGGATGCCGTAGATGTTCTCGTGCGTGAAGGGCACATGCCCCGAGCCGAACACCTCTTTGACGGCATACAGAACACTCGTGCCGATGTCGCCGTAGACAACACCGATAGCGCCTAGCGTGAGAGCCGCCAGCGAGGATTTGGAAGAGCTTTGCACTGAAGCGACCCCGCAGGCCCTCAAGCCGGTCGGGGTTCCATGATTTGGGGGAGCGCTATTTTGCGCCGCCCGCCCAGGCTTCTGTGCAAACGATCAAATATGTTGCACCGCAACAACTGCCACCTACCACCCCTGGCGCCCAAAGGCCAGGCGTGGCAAGAGCGGCGGCCAAGCCGCAGCGCTACAGCCGGGGGTCAGTCGTACACCTCGGCGTCGGGGTCGGTGGCTTCCAGCTCGTAGCTGGCCGCCAGCATGGCCAGGCGGGCCACTACGCCATACATGTAGAAGCGGTTGGGGGCACTTACCCCAGGACGCACGCCCGGCTGGGGCATGTGCGTGCTGTGCTCAAAGGCCAGGGGCACAAAGCTGGCGCCGGGCGAATTGAGGTTCTCGTCCACCCCGCGCTCGGCGTGCATGCGGTAGAAACCGCCGACCACGTAGCGGTCCATCATGTAGACCACAGGCTCGGCCACCGCATCGTTCACCCGCTCCTGGGTCAGCACACCTTCCTGGATGATGACGTCAGACACCGTCTGGCCGTCCTTGATGACGGCCATCTTGTTCTTGGTCTTGCGGTTGAGCGCATCCAGTTCCTTGGCGTCACGCACGGTCATGATGCCCATGCCGTAGGTGCCGTTATCAGGCTTGATCACCACAAACGGCTTTTCATTGATGCCGTATTCCTTGTACTTGCGGCGCACCTTGGTCAGCAGCGCGTCGGTGGCGGCCTGCAGGGCGTCCAACCCGGTGTCCTCGGCAAAGTTGAGCCCGCCCACCTGGCTGAACATCGGGTTGATAAGCCAGGGGTCAATGCCCAGCATCTTGCCGAAGCGCTTGGCCACCTCTTCGTAGTTCTTGAAGTGGGTGCTCTTGCGCCGCACGCTCCAGCCCGCGTGCAAGGGCGGTAGCAGATACTGCTCGTGCAGGTCTTCCAGAATGCCCGGCGCGCCGGCCGAGAGATCGTTGTTGAGCAAGATGGTGCAGGGGTCAAAGTTCTTGAGCCCCAGGCGGCCCTTGGTACGCACCACAGGTTCCAGCGTCACCGAATCTCCATTGGGCAACTCGATGAGCGTGGGCTTCTTGATCTCGGGGCTGATGGACCCCACCCGTACATTCAGGCCCGCCATGTTGAAGATGCGCTGCAGCTGCACCACGTTGGCCAGATAGAAAGTGTTGCGGGTATGGTTCTCGGGAATGATCAGCAGGTTGCGCGCTTCGGGGCAGATCTTTTCGATGGCCGCCATGGCCGCCTGCACGGCCAGGGGCAACATTTCCTTGGTCAGGTTGTTCCAGCCGCCGGGAAACAGGTTGGTATCCACCGGCGCCAGCTTGAAGCCCGCGTTGCGGATGTCTACCGAGGTATAGAACGGGGGCGTGTGCTCCATCCACTCCAGACGAAACCAGCGCTCGATGGCAGGCATGGAATCCAGAATGCGCTGCTCAAGCTCGTTGATGGGCCCGGTGAGGGCTGTGATGAGATGCGGAACCATAAAACCCCTCGGGGGACACGTTGGAGAACGATTGTAGGGAACTGGGATTCCCGGATGTGGGGGCGACTGCCGGTTTCGCAATGCCAGTACCCCGGCTGGGCGAAAAATCCCAGGCTCGCCGTCAACGGCGCCAGAACGCCGGGGTGAGCACGGCCATGAAGCTCAGAATCTCCAGCCGGCCCAGCAGCATGGCCAGCGTGCACACCCACACCTGAAAGTCCGTCAGCACCGCAAAGTTGGAGGCAGGCCCCACCGCGCCCAACCCTGGCCCGGCACAGTTCACGCTGGCCAGCACGGCAGAAAACGCCGTCACCGGGTCCAGGTCAGTCAGCAGCAGCACCATGCTCAGGCCAATCACCGTGGCGCCGTACACCAGCATGAAGGCCAGCACCGAGAAGATCACGCGGTTGTCCACCACCGCATCGCCCAAGCGCACGGGCTGCACGGCGCGGGGGTGCACCAGCCGCGTCATTTCGCGGCGGGCCTGCTTGACCAGGATGAGCATGCGCACCATCTTGATACCGCAGCCGGTTGACCCCGCACTGGTGGCCACGCCCGACAGCAGCAGCATCAGCACCGGCGCAAACACCGGCCAGCCGAGGTAATCCACCGTGGCATAGCCCGTGGTGGTAGCCAGCGACACCACATTGAACATGCCGTGACGCAAGGCAGTCAGTGGCTCATACACCCCCTTGGCCCATAGCAGCAGCGACACGACCAGGCCACCCACGATGAGCGTGCCCAGCGTGGCGCGCAGCTCTGGGTCGCGCCAAAAACCACGCCAGTCGCCCTTGCGAAGGGCCACAAAATACAGCGCAAAGTTGCAGCTGGCCACGAGCATGAAGACCACGGCAATGGCTTCAAGCAACGGCGACTGAAAGTGCCCAAAGCTCGCGTCGTAGGGCGACAGCCCCCCCAGGCTCACGGTGGTGAACATGTGCATCACCGCGTCCAGCGGCGCCATGCCGCCCAGCCAGTAGGCCAAGGCGCAGGCCACGGAAAACAGCGCGTACACGCCCCACAGCCCCTTGGCCGTGCCGGTCATGCGCGGCGTGAGCTTGGCGTCTTTCACCGGCCCGGCGGCCTCGGCCTTGAAGAGCTGGCTGCCGCCCACGCCCAGCAAGGGCAACACCGCGACGGCCAAAATGAGAATGCCCATGCCGCCCAGCCACTGCAGGAACGTGCGCCAGACGTTGACGGACACCGGCAACCGGTCCAGCCCGCTCATCACCGTGGAGCCCGTGGTGGTCAGGCCCGACACGGCTTCGAAGTACGCATGCGTGAACGACAGCGGCCGCCCAAGGTGGTGCCCCGCCAGCATCAGCGGCAGCGCGGCAAACAGCGGCAGCAGCAGCCACACCAGCGACACCAGCATCACCCCGTGGCGCGGCTGCAGCTCGCGCCGGAAGACGCGAAAGCTCCACCACAGCCATGCGCCGACGAATGCCGTGGCCGCCATCGACAGCGGGTACACAAACAGGACACCATCGCGCGTCCACCAAGACACCGCCATGGGCAGCGCCAGCGACGACGCGAAGATCATCACCAGCATGCCCAGCACGCGCAAAACGGGAAACATGTCCGTCATGATGAAAGCCGTTTGTTCAGCACGCTGCACAGTGCCTGATTCTGGCGCGGCCCATGCGAGGGCCGCCGCGCAAGGGCCGCCCCGCCGCGCTGGCGGCGTCCCCCTGCCCGCATTGCGCAGCCATGCGAGAGCGGGGGGAAGGCGCGAAGCGACTCAGGGGGGTGCATCAGAAAAACGTGGCGCTCACGCGGAAGAGCTTTTCCACTTCGCGCACCAGGCGCTTGTGCGGCAGGAAGAACACCACATGGTCATTGCTCTCCAGCACGGTGGAGCTGCGCGGAATGATCACCTGCGGCTCGGCGGGCTCCGCAGGCACGGGCAGCGCTTCGGATTCAGGGGCAGACGCCGAGTGGTCGGGCAGACCACGCACGATGAGGCCGATGTGCACATCGCGCGGCAGGGGCAGCTCGCTCACCTTGCGGCCCACCACGCGCGAACTCTTGCGGTCCCCGCGCACCACAATCTCCAGCGCCTCGGCCACGCCCCGGCGCAGGCTGTGCACCGCCTGCACATCGCCCTGGCGCACAAAGGCCAGCAACTCGCCCAGCATGGCCTGCGCGGGCGACAAGGCAATGTCGATCTGCGTGCCGTGCATCAAATCCGCGTAGCTGCGGCGGTTGATGAGCGCCAGCACCCGGCTGGCGCCCATGCGCTTGGCCAGCAGGCACGACATGATGTTGTCCTCGTCGTCCTCGGTCAGCGCCAGGAACAGGTCCACCTCTTCCACGCCCTCGTCATTGAGCAGGTCTTCGTCGGTGGTCTCGCCCTGCAGCACCAGCACCGAAGGCGGCAACGCCGAGGCCAGCTCCACACAGCGCTGTGGGTCTGATTCGATGATCTTGAGGTGAAAGCGCCCTTCCTCCTGGCCCAGCTGCTGTGCCAGGCGCAGGCCCACGCGGTCGCCACCGGCAATCATGATGCGGCGCACGGGCGGCGCGTTGCTCGCATCGCGGCGGTGCAGGGCCGACAGCACATGCGCAATGTGCTCCTGCGCTGCCAGCACAAACACCTCGTCACCCGGCTCGATGCGGGTGCCGCCCGAGCAGGCGACAAAACGGTCGGGCTCGTCCGGAAAGCGGCGGTAGATGGCCACCAGCCGCACCGCCACATCGGGGGCGCTGGCACGCAGCTCGGCAATGGTGTGGCCCACCATGGGCGCACCCGTTCGCGCACGCACCGACACCAGGCTGGCCCGCCCGCCCGCAAACTCGCGCACCTGCATGGCCTCGGGATATTCCACCAGCTTGCCGATGTAGCGCGTGAGGGATTCCTCAGGGCAGATGATGCGGTCCACCGCAAAACCGTCGGCGCCCAGCAGCCGGGTATCGCACTGAAAGCCCAGCGAACGCACGCGCGCAATGCGGGTGGGGATGTTGAACAACAGCTGCGCCATCTTGCAGCACACCAGATTGGTCTCGTCCTGCGCGGCGCAGGCAATCAGCAGATCGGTATCGCGCGCCCCGGCCTCGGCAAGCACGGCAGGCTCGATGCCGCTGCCCACCACCCCACGCAGGTCAAACCGCGCCTGAAGATCGCGAAGGCGCTCGGCATCGGTGTCGATGACGGTGATGTCGTTGCGTTCGGACACCAGGCTGTCGGCCACACTCTCGCCCACACGGCCGGCCCCGAGGATGATGATTTTCATAAGAAATTGGGCTCCTGCTGTCTATTGGCAAGCGCAAGCAGCTATCAAATCAAGAGCAAAAACCCTGACCTCCTGCCTCAGCCGCGCACTTCGCCCTCGCCCAGCACCACGTACTTGAGCGAAGTCAGCCCTTCAATGCCCACCGGCCCGCGCGCGTGGAACTTGTCGGTGCTGATGCCGATTTCAGCCCCCAGGCCAAACTCAAAGCCATCCGCAAAGCGCGTGCTGGCGTTCACCATCACGCTGGCCGAATCCACCTCGCGCAGGAACTGCTGGGCGTGCATGTGGTCGCGCGTCAGGATGGCGTCGGTGTGGTGGCTGCCGTAGCGGTTGATGTGGGCAATGGCCTCATCCACACCGGCCACCACCTTCACGCTGATGATCGGGGCCAGGTATTCCTCGCTCCAGTCCTGCTCCGTCGCGGGCACCAGTTGGGCCCCGGCCACCGATTGCAGGATGGCCAGCGACTCAGGGCAGCCGCGCATCTCCACGCCCTTGGCGGCATACACCGCGCCAATCTGGGGCAAAAAGTCCGCTGCCACGCCGCGCGCCACCAGCAGGCCTTCGCTCGCGTTGCAGGGGCTGTATTTGTTGGTCTTCGCGTTGTCGGCCACCTTCACCGCCATGGCGATATCGCAGGGGTCGTCCACATAGGTGTGGCAGTTGCCGTCCAGGTGCTTGATCACGGGCACCTTGGCATCGCGGCTGATGCGCTCGATCAGCCCCTTGCCGCCACGCGGAATGATCACGTCCACAAACTGCGGCATGGCGATGAGCTGGCCCACGGCCTCGCGGTCGGTGGTTTGCACCAGTTGCACCGCGTCTTGCGGCAGACCGGCCTCGGTCAGCGCCTGCTGCACCAGCTTGGCCAGCGCCCGGTTGGAATCAATGGCTTCCGAGCCGCCGCGCAAGATGCAGGCATTGCCGCTCTTGATGCTCAAGGACGCCGCCTCGATGGTCACGTTGGGGCGGCTCTCGTAAATCATGCCGAACACGCCAATCGGCACCCGCATCTGCCCCACGCGGATGCCGCTGGGCTGCTGCTTCATGCCAATGATCTCGCCAATCACATCGGCCATGGCAGCCAGCTGCTCGCAGCCCTGGGCGCAGGTTTCCAGCACCTTGGGGCTGAGCTTCAAACGGTCCACCATCGGCTCGGCCAAACCCGCAGCGCGGGCGCGCTCCAGGTCGCGCGCGTTGTCCACCTGCAACGCCTCGGTCTGCTCGCGCAGCAGACGGGCCAGGGCCAGCAATGCTTTGTTTTTGATAGCTGCCGGCGCTTTCGCCATCAGCGCAGAGGCCGTTTTTGCCTGGAGACCGAGGGAGTGCGTGTATTCAGCGACATTGAGGGCATTCATCCGGCGATTTTGCCGCAGTTGGCCTTACCCTTGCGGCCTGCACCGCTCACACCCGCTCTGCCCATGACCGACACCGCATCCGCCCAGCTCACCACCCTGGCCCAAGCCCTGCAAGCCTTCGAACGCGGCGACCACACCGCCGCCACCCTGAGCACCCTGGCCCGCCAGCAGACGGCTCTGCTCGCCGCCCTGCCCCCACGCTACAGCGACGTGCTGCTGAACCTGCTGGACCGCCTGGAATCCAGCGCACTGTTTTCAGAGGAAAGCTGCTCATTCAGCCAAAAGGACTTGGTGGCCAACCTGACAATGTGGGTAGAAAAAGCCCAAGCCACATTAAACGCCAGCTAGCGCCCCCAGGGCCGAGCGCAGCAATGGCCCGAGTGGCTGTTTGGATGTTCGGCTCCCCATCCCCTCTGTATGCGCCGAGGAGCGCAGCGGCCAGCGGATCAGGGCTCGCGATTGTCTGAGCGAAGCGCAGCGCAGCGAGTTCGAGCGAGACCCCGCTGGACGCGAGCACCGCAGGTTGCCCGAAGCGAAGCGCAGGGACGCAGACAGCGGGGTCGCCTTTTCTTTGGTGACTTTCTTTTGGCGAAGCAAAAGAAAGTTACTGCGCCGCCGGGCGCACCTCCCGGCTCCCGCACCAGGCAAAAGCATGCAGCCAAATACTGCAATTCACTACGAATTTCATAGCTGCCAGCGCATACCTACAGAGCGCTAGACGCCAAAAAACTCTCAAACCTCCGCCCGCCCCAACCACTTCTCCCGCGCAATATAAGCCCGCACCCCCACCCCCATGAACGGCTGCGGCGGCATGCGCGCCGGCCCACCCAACGCCAACGCATGCGCCAACAACGGATGGTCCTGCCCCAGCGCCAAATCCGCCGCCAACGCCCCCAGCGCAGTGAACTTCACCACCCCCGCCCCATTGCACCCCGCCACCCCATGCACCTGCGGCGCCAGCCGCCCCCAGCGCGGCGCGCCGTTGCGGGTGATGGCGATGGAGCCTTCCCAAAAATGCTCCAGCGCCACATCGCCCAGCTGCGGAAACCGCGCCGCAAACACGGCAGCGTGCTCGCGCCGCACCCGCTCACGCACGGCGGGGCTGACGCGGAAATGCGGCGCGTATTCAAAACCCTGGCGCACCAGAATGCGGTGGTCGTCCGTGTAGCGCAGCGTGGCCCCGGTCACGGCACTCGCAGGCGTCACGCCCCAGCCCTCAGGCGCGCCCAGGCGGCTGCGCTGCTCAGGGGTGAGCGGCGCGGTCAGCGAGCCGAAAGTGACCAGCGGAAACGTCTCCGCCCCCCAGGCACTGCCAAACAAGCCCAGCTGCTGCGCAAAGCCATTGGCCGCCAGCAGCAACTGCGGCGCACGCACGCTGCCGTGCGGGGTGTGCGCCACCACCCGGCCGCCTGACAAATCCAGCCGCTGCACGGGCGTTTGCTCGTGCAAGGTGACGTTGGCGGGCAGCGCATCAGCCAGGCCCCGGCACAGCGCAGCGGGGTTGAGGAGCACGGTGCCCGGCGTGTAGAGCCCGGCGGCAAAGTAGCGGGTGCCCAGGCGGGCGGCCAGAGCATTGCGGTCCAGCAGCTCGTGCTGCGCACCCAGGGCGCGCAGCTCATCCACATGGTGCTGCAGCGTGCGCTCGGCGGCGGGCGACACGGCGCAGTGGTACTTGCCTGCGCGGCGCCACTGGCAGTCGATGCGGTGCTGCGCCACCAGCCCCTCCAGGTCGTTCATGCCCGCCGTGAGCAGGGCCTGGTAGTGCGCGGCCTGGCGCAGTTCTTCGAGCGAGCTGCCAATGTTGTGCGGCACATCGATGGCAAAGCCCGAGTTGCGGCCCGAGGCGTTGTTGCCCACGGTGCCTGCATCCACCACCACGATGTGGGCGTGCGGGCGCAGCTCGGCCAGGCGGCGCGCAGCGGCCAGGCCCGCAAAGCCCGCGCCCAGCACCAGCCAGTCGGCCTGCACATCGCCCTGCAGCGCGGGGCGCGGCGTGCGCGGGGGCAGGATGGCGGACCAGCCGTTGGTGGCGTCGTCGTTGGGAAGGCGCATGGGCCGGGAACCCTGCGAGGGCCGCAGGGTGGCATCCACAGGCGCCATCACCGGGCCGCGCTGGTCAGGCGGCACAGTTGCAGCGCCAGGCGCTGCAGGGCCTGCCAGCCGTCTTGCGGCCAGTCGGGCACCTTCAGGCCCTTGACGATGCCGTCCACGATGTGGGCGGATTGCAGCAGGCGCGCCAGAGCGGCGTCGCTGGCCTTGGGCAGGATGCGTTCAAACAGCCGCTCCTTGGGGCCCCAGATGCGGTTTTCGCGCAGGGCCATGGGCAGGGGCTTGCCGGCGTTCATGGCGTCTTTCACGCGCTTCAAGGCGCGGATGTCTTCGGCAAGCGCCCAGTGCACCAGCACTTCGGCCTCGCCCTCGGCCTGCAGGCCGTCGAGCATGCGCTGCACGCGGCCGGTCTGCCCGGCCAGCACGGATTCAGACAGCTTGAACACGTCGTAGCGCGCCACGTTGAGCACGGCGGCTTCGACTTGGGCCTGGGTCAGTTCACCCGCCGGGTGCAACAAAGCCAGTTTCTGGATCTCCTGGTGCGCGGCCAGCAGGTTGCCTTCCACGCGGTCGGCAAAAAACTGCAGGGTGCGTTGGCCCTCTTCGCCCGCCACCACGCGCTGGCCTTGCTGGGCCAGGCGCTGGGCAATCCACTGCGGGAGCTGGCCGCGTTCGATGGGGTCGATCTGGATGGAGACGCCGTTGCCCTCCAGCGCGGCAAACCAGGCGCCGGTCTTGGTGGCTTTGTCCAGGCGCGGCAGCATGACCATGGTGAGGGTGCTGTCGTTGCCCCGGACTGATTCAGCGATCTGCTGCAGTGCCACGCTGCCATCCTTGCCGGGCTTTCCAGAGGGGATGCGGATCTCGACGATCTGCTTGTCGGCAAACAGGCTCAAGCTGCCGCCAGCGGCGAGCACGGCGCTCCAGTCAAAGTGGGCACCGGCCACGGTGTAGCTGCTGCGTTCGGTGTAGCCCTGGGCACGGGCGGTGGCGCGGATGGCGTCGGCGGCTTCCTGCTGCAGCAAGGGCTCGTCGCCGTGCAGGATGTACAGCGGCGACAGGGCCCGTTGGAGGTGGTTGGAGAGTTGGGCCAGGGCGACTTGCATGGGCAAAGTTTATCGCCCCCAGGCGGGCCGCTCGCCGCGCCGGGGCGGCGGGTGCAGGGCTTTGCTCTTTTAGGCCTCTAGCGCTTATCTACAAAGCGCCAGCAGCTATATATTTAATAGCAAACTGGCGTTCGATGTTCAGAAGCTTTCCCAATCATCGTCACTGCCCTTGGCCGCAGGCGCAGGTGCAGGGGCTGCGGGCTTGGCGCTGTGGGCCAGCTTGGCGGCGGGGGCGGGCTTGGGGCGGGCCGCCACCGCAGGCTTGGCCGGTGCCGAGGCAAAGCGCGGCGCGGGGGCCGCTGCAGGCCGGGGGGCCGGAGCGGCGCTGAGGGCGCTGGTGGCGCCCACGTTGAACACGCTCACCACTTCGGCCAGGCGCTGCGCCTGGTCGCGCATGGAGGCTGCGGCGGCGGTGGACTCTTCCACCAGCGCAGCGTTTTGCTGCGTCATCTGGTCGAGGTTGGCCACAGCCTGGTTGACTTGGCTGATGCCGTCGCGTTGTTCGGTGGAAGAGGCGGTGATTTCGCCAATCAGGTCGCTCACGCGGCGCACGCTGGAAACGATCTCTTCCATGCTTTGCCCGGCCTGGGCCACCTGGGCGGAGCCGCTTTCGACGTTTTCGACCGACTGGTTGATGAGGGTCTTGATTTCCTTGGCGGCTTCGGCACTGCGGCCGGCCAGACTGCGTACTTCGCTGGCCACCACGGCAAAGCCACGGCCTTGCTCGCCAGCGCGGGCAGCTTCCACGGCGGCGTTCAGCGCCAGGATGTTGGTCTGGAAGGCGATGGAGTCAATGACGCCAATGATGTCGCTGATCTTGCGCGAGCTTTCGGTGATCTGCTGCATGCTGGTGACCACCTGGCCCACCACTTCGCCGCCACGGGCTGCGGCCTGGGCGGCGGTGCCGGCCAGCTGGTTGGCCTGGCGGGCGGTGTCGGCCGACTGGGTGACGGTGGCCGTCAGCTCCTCCATGCTGGATGCGGTTTCTTCCAGATTGGCGGCGGTTTGTTCGGTGCGGGCCGAGAGGTCGTGGTTGCCGTTGGCAATCTGGATAGAGGCGCTGGAGACCGAGTCCACGCCCTGGCGCACCTCGCTCACCACGCCGCGCAGGCGGGCCGACATGTCATTGAGGGCGCGCAGCATCTGGCCGAGTTCGTCTTTGCGGCTGGTTTGCAGCTCGCGGGTCAGGTCGCCTGCGGCGATGGCGTGGGCGGTGTCCACCGCTTGCTGCAGGGGCGCGGTGATGGAGCGCACCAGCAGCCAGGCCAGCAGCGCGCCCGCAGAAAACACGACCAGCGCGGTCAGCGTGCTGATCACGCCCGAGCGAATGCGCTGGGCCGTGGCCTCTTCGCGCACGACATCACGGCGGCGTTCCAGCTAGGCGATGAATTCGTCTTGCGCCTTGAGGTAGCGCGCCACCATGGGGGTGAGCTGCTCGTCGGCAAAGCGCTGGGTTTCCACCGCATCGCCCGCGCCCTTGAGCTCCCAGGTCTTGGCCACAGCTTGGAGCACCAGCTTGCGCTCGGCCACCACCTTGTCGATGGCGGCTTTTTCCTCGGGGGCGGTTGCGCCTGCCACGATGGTTTCCTGAATCTTGTTGATGTTGCCGATGATTTCCTTCACCCGCGCGTCGTACTGCTGTGCCAGCACGGCGTCGGTGGTCACGGCGCCGCCCATGATCATGTTCACCGCCGTTTCGGTGCCGCCGCGCCAGCGCACGGCTGCCACCACACGGGTGTCGATGTCCACCACGGCATCCATGGCGCGCGCCATGGTGGTGTTGCCGCGGTTTTGCGCAATGCCCGACACCAACGCCATGGCCACCATCAACCCCAAAAACGCAAACCAGAGCTTGCGCGAAACGCGAATGTTGTCGCGCTGCGTATTCTTCTGCCTCTAAATGGATAACCAGCCAGCCCATGGCCGACACATCTGATTACAAAAACCAGTCTCCGCAGTGTGCGCACTGAAGCGGATCGGTTGTCTCCGTGGTAACCCGCAAGCCCCCAGGGCTGCGATGGTTACATGAATGTTACAACCCTCCGTGACGCCACGCTTGCACGGTCGATTTGCTCAGTTGCATCTATCAATTTGCAGAAAACACCGCGCCAAATGCTCAACCCGCTGTCTTTTCACTGGCGCCGCGCTGGCACAAAATCCTGCAAATCACCCGTGGTGTGATTAGAACCCCTGGCTTTTCACCGCTTCAGCACTGGCTGTCGCCTGCTTGTCATTGAAGGCATGGTGTGCTCTCCAGGCCACCGCACGCGGGGCCAGGGTTCGAACGCTCGAGGCCGGGGCAACGCCGTTGTGCCAGCCCGGTGTGCCTGCCACACTCACCCAACCATCACCTTCCACCCCACAGACATGACCCACGACCTGCCCGCCACCCTGCCCCGAAGCCTCCCGCCTTGCAGCCTGATTGGCGCGCCCACCGACATTGGCGCCGGCGCACGCGGCGCATCCATGGGCCCCGAGGCCCTGCGTGTGGCGGGCTTGCAGGCGGCGCTGGAGCTGCACGGGCTGCAGGTGCTGGACCGGGGCAACCTGAGCGGCCCTTCCAACCCCTGGCAGCCCCCGGTGGATGGCTACCGCCACCTGCCCGAGGTGGTGCAGTGGAACCGGCTGGTGTATGGCGCTGTGTATGCCGAGTTGCAACAGGGCCACCTGCCCATCTTGCTGGGTGGCGACCACAGTCTGGGCCTGGGCAGCATCAGCGCCGTGGCCCGCCACTGCGCCGAAAGCGGCAAAAAGCTGCGCGTGCTGTGGCTGGATGCCCATGCCGACTTCAACACCAGCGCGCTGACGCCCAGCGGCAATGTGCACGGCATGCCCGTGGCCTGCCTGTGTGGCTTTGGCCCGGCCGAGCTGACGCAGCTGGCCGCCATGCCCGGCGGCGGCCCGGCGCTGCACCCTTCGCAAATCCGTCAGATCGGCATTCGCAGCGTGGACGAGGGCGAAAAGCGCTTTGTGCACGAGCAGGGCCTGGAAGTGTTTGACATGCGCGCCATTGACGAGGTGGGCATGCGCCAGGTGATGGAGCGCGCCCTGGCGGGCATGGACGCCGACACCCACCTGCATGTGAGCTTTGACGTGGACTTTCTGGACCCCGACATTGCCCCCGGCGTAGGCACCACCGTGCCCGGCGGCCCCACCTACCGCGAGGCGCAGCTGTGCATGGAGATGATTGCCGACAGCGGCCGCCTGGCCTCGCTCGACATCGTGGAGCTGAACCCCGCGCTGGACGTGCGCAACAAGACCGCCGTGCTGGCGGTGGACCTGGTGGAGTCGCTGTTTGGCAAGAGCACGCTGATGCGCACGCGGCCGTTTTGATGGCGCAGGGCCAGCGGCCTGCTCAGCGCCCAGAAAAAAGCACTGGCGCTATATTTTCAATAGCTGCCAGCGCTTGATTCATAAGCCCCACAGGGCGATTTCGTGCTTACATCGGCAATCTGGCCACCGACAGGCGCCGCAGCAACTGCTGCACGATGTCGGTCTGCATGTTGCGGTACTGCAGGGCTTCTTCCGCCTCTTTCGACAGCGCCAGGGTTTCGTTGTAGCTCATGTCGCGCTGCTGCTGGATTTCGGTCTCGGGAATCATCTCCACCCCGGCCGCGGTGCGCAGGCGGAACTTCACCTTCAGGCGCAGTTGCAGCTCGCGCACCTGGCCCGAGGCGTTCTGGCCCACCACGATGCGCTCGCGCTGCTCCGACAGGATGTCGATCACGGCCTGCGCAGAAGGCAGATCGGTGGCGTTGCGCAGCACCTTGAGCGGGCTGCCCGAGCCCTCCAGCGTGCGCTGCAGCTCGCGAGCCAGTGCCGACGTAGTGGGCGCGGCGATGTACAGCGACGAGAACGAAAACTCCGGCACGCCCCGCAGGCGAAAACCGCAGCCCGCCAGCACAGCCGCCGGGACCAGTCCGAGCAAGGTGCGCTTGTGCATGCTTACACCACCACGTTGACCAGACGACCCGGCACGACGATGACGCGCTTGGGGGCCGCGCCACCGCTGTGGGCGGCAAAGGCTTCGCTGGCCAGCGCAATGCGTTCGATCTCGGTCTTGTCGGCCTGGGCGGGCACGTGGATGGAGCCACGCAGCTTGCCGTTGACCTGCAGCATGAGCTCGATCTCGTCCTGCACCAGGGCGCCAGCATCCACCTGCGGCCAGGGCGCATCCAGCAAGTCGCCCAGCGTACCGGCGTAGCCCAGGCCCGTCCACAGGCTGTGGGCGATGTGGGGCGTGGCGGGGTAGAGGCAACGCAGCAAAATGCCAAAGCCTTCGATCAGCGCCACCTGTGCACCGGCAGAATCCATGGCCTTGAAGTCTTCCAGCGCGTTGATCATCTTCATCGCGCCCGACACCACGGTGTTGTACTGCATGCGCTGGTAGTCGTAATCCACCTGCTTGAGCACGTTGTGGATCTCCAGGCGCAACGCCTTGGCTTCCTTGCCAAACTGCACGTCCTGCAGACTCTTGGCGCCCACCACGCTGGCGATGGCGGCCTCGCGGTCAATCCCCGCGAGCTTGACGCCAAAGTTCCACACGCGGCGCAGGAAGCGGTAGCTGCCTTCCACGGCCGCGTCGTTCCACTCCAGCGTGGCTTCGGGCGGAGCGGTGAACATGGTGTACAGGCGGGCCGTGTCCGCGCCGTACTTCTCGATCAGGTCCTGCGGGTCCACGCCGTTGTTCTTGGACTTGGACATGGTGCCCACGCCCTCGTAGTCGATGGGAGTGCCCACGGGCAGCAGGCCGTCGCCGCTGGTGGCTTCGTTCTTCAGCTTGGCGCCGATGATCTTGCCGCCTTCGTCCAGCACATGCTCCACGTCGTGCGGCCAGAAATAGTCCTTGCCGCCCTTGGCGGTGCGGCGGCTGTAGATGTGGTTGAGCACCATGCCCTGCGTGAGCAGCTTGGTGAAGGGCTCATCGACCTTGACCAGGCCCAGGTCGCGCATGACCTTGGTCCAGAAGCGGGCGTACAGCAGGTGCAGGATGGCATGTTCAATGCCGCCGATGTACTGGTCCATGCCGCTGCCGCCAGTGGCATGTTGCTGGTCCCGCATCCAGTAGGCGGTGCCGCCGGCCACCATCGCCTCGGCATTCTTGGGGTCGCAATACCGCATGAAGTACCACGAGCTGTCCACGAACGTGTCCATGGTGTCCGTCTCGCGGCGGGCAGCCTTACCACACACGGGGCAGGTCACGCCCGCGTGGAAGCCTTCGTGCTTGTGCAGCGGGTTGCCCGAGCCGTCGGGGATGCAGTCTTGCGGCAGCACCACGGGCAGGTCTTTTTCGGGCACGGGCACGGCGCCGTGCTCGTCGCAGTGGATGATGGGGATGGGTGTGCCCCAGTAGCGCTGGCGGCTCACGCCCCAGTCGCGCAGGCGCCAGGTGGTCTTCTTCTCACCCAGGCCCTTTTGCTCCAGCGCATGGGCCACGGCGTTCACCGCTTCCTTGTAGCTCAGGCCGCTGAAGCTGTCGGAGTTGATGGTCACAATGCCGCGCTGCCCGGACTCGTCTTTCAGGCCGTACCAGTCCTGCCACTGGTGGTAGTTGAACGTCTCGCCATCGACCAGCACCACTTGCTTGATCTCGATGCCGTACTTCAGGGCGAACGCAAAGTCGCGCTCGTCGTGTGCGGGCACGCCCATCACGGCGCCATCGCCATAGCCCATCAGCACGTAGTTGCCGACCCACACCTGCACCTTTTCGCCGGTCAGCGGATGGGTGACGTACAGGCCCGTGGGCACGCCCTTTTTCTCTTGCGTGGCCAGCTCAGCTTCGGTGGTGCCACCGGTCTTGCATTCCTCGATGAACGCAGCGAGAGCCGGATTGCTCTTGGCGGCGTGGGTGGCCAGCGGGTGCTCGGGCGCCACGGCGCAGAAGGTCACGCCCATGATGGTGTCGGCACGCGTGGTGAACACGTACATCTTGCCGTCGCCGATCAGCTTGCCGTCATCGCCTTGGATGTCGTGGGTGAAGGCAAAACGCACGCCTTCGCTCTTGCCGATCCAGTTCTCCTGCATCAGCTTCACGCGCTCGGGCCAGCCGGGCAGCTTGTCGCCGGTCACGAAGTCGAGCAGTTCTTCGGCGTAGTCGGTGATCTTGAGGTAGTAGCCAGGAATCTCGCGCTTCTCGACTACGGCACCGGTGCGCCAGCCCTTGCCGTCAATCACCTGCTCGTTGGCCAGCACGGTCTGGTCCACCGGGTCCCAGTTCACGACCTGGGTCTTGCGGTAGGCGATGCCCTTTTCCAGCATCTTCAGGAACAGCCACTGGTTCCACTTGTAGTACTCGGGGTCGCAGGTGGCCACCTCGCGGCTCCAGTCGATGGCCAGGCCCATGGCCTGCATCTGCTTCTTCATGTACGCGATGTTTTCGTACGTCCACTTGGCCGGTGGCACGCCGTTCTTGAGCGCGGCGTTCTCAGCGGGCAGGCCGAAGGCATCCCAGCCCATGGGCATCAAGACGTTGTAGCCGTTCATGCGCAGGTAGCGCGTGAGCATGTCGTTGATCGTGTAGTTGCGCACGTGGCCCATGTGCAGCTTGCCGCTGGGGTACGGCAGCATGGAGCAGGCGTAGAACTTCTTCTTGCTGGTGTCTTCCGTCACGCGGTAGGCGTCGCGGGCAGTCCAGTGGCTGTGCGCGGCGCGTTCAACCTCTTGGTGGGAGTATTTGTCTTGCATGGGAGCTTGAAGGTGAGAGGACGGAGCAGGCCCACCCTGGGCCGCAATCGATGGATTTTAGGCGGTGCAGCGGCCAGCGCCGTGCCAAACCGCACTGCGCCAGTGCGGCGTGGGGGCTGCCACCGCCAAGCCCAGCGATCACGCCACGCGCGAAAGCCTGAGCATTTGCAATCAAATCGGCCTGCAGCGCTTTATCCACAAGCGCTAGCAGCTATTAATTCAATAGCAAATCAACCAACCACTACGGGGCGCTGACCTTGGCAGGCTCGGCCACGAAGCCGATACGCTGCAGCCCCGCTTCATGGGCGGCACCCATGATTTCGACCACGCGGCCATAAGGCACGGTGGCGTCGGCGCGCAATTGCACTTCGGTGGCGGGCTGGGCCGCGCCAATGCGTTGCAGGCGCACGGCGAGCGCGGCTTGCGACAGGGGCTGGTCATCCAGATAGGCCTGGCCCGTGGCATCCACCACCACGGTCACAAATTCAGGGGCCGCAGCGGGGCCGGTGCCTTCGGCCTGGGGCAAGTCAAGGCGGATGGAGCTGGCCAGCAACGGCGCCGTCAGGATGAAGATGACCACCAGCACCAGCATCACGTCCACCAGCGGGGTCATGTTGATGTCGCTCATGGGCTGGGCGCCCGTGGTGCGTTCCAGCCGGCCGAAGCTCATACGTTCGCGCCTTCTGGGCCGCGCAGCTCACGGCCTTCCACGCCTTCACGCTGGGCCGGGGGCGTGCCCGCCAGCAGCTCGCGCAGGTCGAGCGCAAAGCCTTCCAGGTCGGCCTCGATGCGGCCAATCAAGCGGCCAAATACGTTATAGGCCAGCACCGCCGGAATGGCCACCGCCAGCCCGGCCGCAGTCATGACCAGGGCCTCGCCCACGGGACCTGAGAGGCGGTCGATGGTGACCTGCCCACCTCCACCCAGCGCCGTGAGCGCATGGTAGATGCCCCACACCGTGCCCAGCAGGCCCACAAACGGAGCCGTGGCACCCACGGTGGCCAGCAGCACCTGCCCGTATTGCAGGCGGCCCAGCACGCCGTGCAAGGCATCGCGCAGCACGCGCGTGAGCTGCTGCGACAAAGGCCCGGCGGCAGCCAGCGTAGTGCCCACAGAGGCCGCAGAGGGCTGGACCACCCCTTGCGCGGCCGCCACCAGCGGTGCCACCAGCGCCTGCGAATCCAGCGCGGCCAACCGCTGGGCGGCCACATCGAGCGAGGGCGACTGCCAGACAGCGGCTGTGCAGCGCGCCACATCGCCGCCCGCGCGCAACACCAGACGGGCCTTCCAGAGCATGACCACCCAGCTGGCCACCGACATGGCCAGCAGCACCACGGCGGCGCCCTGGGTCACCGCATCTCCCTGGAGCCACCAGTGAAGGGCGTCCATGGCGTGGGCCTGCGTCAGTTCTTGAGGTTGAGCACGTCGAACATGTCGAACATGCCGGTCTTGTGGGCTGCCAGGAAGCGCACGGCGCGCAAAGCACCCTGTGCATACGTGGCACGGCTGGAGGACTTGTGCGTGACCTCGATGCGCTCGCCAATGCCGGCAAACAGCACCGTGTGGTCGCCCACGATGTCGCCACCACGGATGGTGGCAAAACCAATGCTGGAGGGATCGCGCTCGCCCGTCACGCCTTCGCGGGCGTACACGGCGCAATCCTTCAAATCGCGGCCCAGCGCTTCGGCAATCACTTCGCCCATTTTGAGGGCCGTGCCCGAGGGCGCATCGACCTTGTGGCGGTGGTGCGCTTCGATGATCTCGATGTCGTACCCTGTGGACATGGCCTTGGCAGCCATCTGCAGCAGCTTGAGCGTCACATTCACGCCAACGCTCATGTTGGGCGAGAACATGATGGCCGTGCGCTGCGCAAAAGCGTCGAGTTCAGCCTTTTGTGCATCGGTAAAACCGGTGGTGCCAATGACGGCCTTCACCCCCAGCTCCGCGCACACGGCCATGTGGGCCAAGGTGCCTTCGGGGCGGGTGAAGTCGATCAGCACATCGGCGTTTTGCAGGCCCGCCTTCAGGTCGGCGGTGATGGTCACGCCGCTGGCGTAGCCAAGGAACGCGCAGGCGTCAGAGCCAATGCCTGGGCTGGAGGGCACGTCCAGCGCGCCAGCCAGCACGCAATCATCGCTGGCACGGATTGCTTCGATCAGCATGCGGCCCATGCGGCCCGATGCGCCAGCCACCGCAACGCGGCAGGGGGTGGAAGAAGACGCCGCAGCGGCGGTGGTGTTCACAGACATGTCGATCCTGCAAAAAAGGGGGTCAGCCAAGAAATCAGCGTGCGCCTCGCGCGCATGGCGCTGCCGCGCGCCCGCCGTAAAAACTTACCCCACCATCATGGGCGGGGTATGCGCCCCGCAACTCAGCGTGAGGACGATTCCAGGGGCGGGTAGCGGCCGGGCGTGGGTGCTGAGGGCGCTGGCGCTGCGGGTGCAGCGGCCGCCTCTGCCTTGCGGGCGGGGTAGCGGGCCAGCTGGGCTTCAGTGGCCTCCAGCGAAGGCACCTTGGGCTTGCCTTTGTGCGATCCCAGGGTGGCGACGAATTCGGTTTCAGAGGGCATCTCGTCGCCCTCGAAGCGCGCCAGCGTATCCCCCTGGAAGAACACGGTGAGCTTGCGCGATTCCATTTCAGAAGATGGGCGCTTGATGGTGAACACGTACTCCCAGCGATCACCATGGAACACGCTCGTCACCAGGGGCGTGCCCAGGATCTCGCGCACCTGCTGGCGGCTCATGCCCGGCTGCAGCGCTTGCACCTGCTCGCGCGACACGAAGTTGCCTTGGACGATGTCGATCTTGTAGGGAGTGATTGCGTTGGCCACACGACGGCTGGCACCGTCGAAGCTGCCACATCCCGCCAGGACAGCGACTGCGGCGCTGACCCAAAGAATGCGGCCCAGGCGGGCGTTGCAACAGGCTTGGTCTGGCATGGGGAAAAGGGCAAAGGATATGATCAAACCATTGTAGCGGCAGCCTCCCCTCGCATGGGCGGGCCCATTCCCCCGCAACCGCAAGGAGCCTCCACCCATGACCAATATCGACGAACTCAAGAGCACGGGACTCAAAGCCACCCTGCCTCGCCTGAAGATCATGGAGATCTTCCAAAAAGGCGTGCAGCGCCACATGACGGCGGAAGACGTGTTTCGCGTGCTGCTGGAAGAACGCTCGGACATTGGCTTGGCCACGGTGTACCGCGTGCTCACCCAGTTTGAGCAGGCAGGCATCCTGATCCGCAGCAACTTTGAAAGCGGCAAGGCGGTGTACGAGCTCAACGAGGGCCAGCATCACGACCACTTTGTGTGCACGTCCTGCGGCAAAGTGGAAGAGTTTTACGATGCTGAAATTGAAAAGCGCCAGCAGCTGATTGCGAAAAACAAGGGCTGGGTGGTGGAAGACCACACCATGGCGCTGTACGGCCAGTGCGCCAATTGCGCTGGCAAGTAAGCGCCAACGACACCAAAACGCCACGACGGCAGCGCGGCGTCAAAAGGCGGACTCAGCCCCCACTGTCGCGCTCCATGGCACGGCGGTGGCGATCCACAAATTCCTGGTAGGTATCAATACCGCGCAACTGCAAGATGGTGTTGCGCACTGCAGCCTCCACCAGCACCGCAATGTTGCGCCCTGCCACCACCTGAATGACCACCTTCAGCACGGGCACGCCCAGCACGTCCTGGGTGAGCGGCTCGTAGGGCAGGCGCTCGTAGTCGCGCTCCAGCGTTTCCTTGCGCACCAGATGCACGATGAGCTTGAGGCGCATCTTGCGGCGCACGGCGGTTTCACCAAAGATGGCGCGGATGTCCAGGAGGCCAATGCCGCGCACTTCCAGCAGGTTCTGCAGCAGCTCGGGGCACTTGCCTTCGATGGTGGTCTGGTTGATGCGGTACAGATCCACCGCATCGTCAGCCACCAGGCCGTTGCCGCGCGATATCAACTCCAGGCCCAGCTCGCTCTTGCCCAGGCCGGATTCGCCCGTGATCATCACGCCCAGGCCCAGAATGTCCATGAACACGCCGTGCATGGTGGTGCGATCAGCAAAGTGCTTGGACAGGTAGGCACGCAGCACATCGATGACGAACGCCGACGACTCGTGCGTGGAGAACATCGGAATCTGCGCGCGCTCGCACATGGACACCAGGGCGTCGGGCGCAACCTGGTTGTCTGCCAGCACCAGCACCGGCGGTTCCAGGGTCACGATGCGGGCAATGCGGCGCTTGCAGTCGTCGGGCGATGCGTTGCTGAGATACGCAATCTCGCGCTCGCCCAGAATCTGCACGCGATAAGGGTGGATGTAGTTGAGGTAACCCACCAGGTCTGCACCCGAGCGGGCAGAACGCACGGCCACTTCATCGAAGCGGCGCTCTGACGCCCCCAGGCCAGCCACCCATTCCCATTTCAGGGAAGCACGGAATTCTTCAAACAGTACGTCAGCGCTGACTACGTTAGGTTTCACGGCGTGAGGGCGTTGGGTGGAACAAAAAACACGCCGTTCAGACCGGCGATGTCAGGCAGCCTGGGTGGACTGCCAGCCTGCAATCATGCCGTGCAACTCGGCAGCATCTGCCGAAGCTTTGAGGCGCTCGCGCAAGCTGGCATCACTGAGCAGCTCGGCAATTTCAGAGAGGATTTCCAGGTGCTTTTGTGTGGCAGCTTCTGGCACCAGCAAAAAGATCAGCAGGCTGACCGGCATTTCGTCCGGCGCATCAAACCCGATGGGCTGCAGCAGCTGAAATACCGCCGCCATGGGCGCCTTCAGCCCCTTGATGCGCCCGTGGGGAATGGCCACACCATGTCCGAGTCCTGTCGATCCCAATCGCTCCCGGGCAAACAGGCTGTCTGTGATGAGCGCCCGCGAAAGCCCGTGCTGGCTCTCGAAGAGCAGCCCCGCTTCTTCAAAAGCACGCTTTTTGCTGGTGGCGTCCACGCTCACAAGGACTTGAGCGGCGGGGAGGATAGAGGCGAGTCGGTTCATGGTCACAGTAACAATTATGCACACACTGGCAAAAACCCTGAGTAACGGAACGTGGCCCACAAAAAAACCGCCCCCAGGGGGCGGTTGCCGTGCGAATGCCAATCAGGCAGTGTCGTCAGACTTGCAACTCACGCTTCACAGCTTCATGGTGGTGGTCTTGCAGGCGATCCTTGTGGCGTACCACTTGGCGGTCCAGCTTGTCTACGAGTTCATCCACAGCAGCGTACAGGTCTGAATGGGCGCTTTCTGCAAACAAATCATTGCCTTTGACGTGGATGTTGCATTCAGCACGTTGGCGCTTTTCCTTCTCCTTCTGTTTCTCTACTGTCAGCAGTACCTTGACGTCCACCACCTGGTCAAAGTGGCGAGTGATCCGATCGAGCTTGGTGGTGACGTAATTGCGCAAGGCAGGGGTAACTTCGAGGTGGTGCCCGCTGATCGTCAGATTCATAAATAGGTCTCCTGTGCTCTCGGTGAAACATATGCCGCACTGGATCAGAGTGGCGGCCCGGCGAACTGGATGCATCCGTTGGCGTGAGTTCACTATGCCTCTGCACCGTCTGAAATGCAATCCCATTCCGCTGTGCTGTACCGGGTTATCAGGCCCAAGGTGCCAAACGCCAAAAAACCCCGCACAATGCTGAAGTCGGCTCAAAACTGCACCATGCCGCCGACCACTCGCGTAGTCACGCATCCTCCCCCCAACACCCCACCCCACACAGCCCGCGCGCCACTGCAGCCGCGAGAGCAGGCAAGCCGCGTAAAATCTGGCCGCTTGCGATGCCAGCCCTCTGGGCGCCCGCGAGCTTGCCTTGCCTTCGTACGCCACGTTCCTGGCGCGTTGATTGCCACCATCGAAACCATGACCCAGCCCAGCAACCCCGCCCTGCACACCTCTGCCCTCACATCGCTGCCCCTGCTGGCTCGCGGCAAGGTGCGTGACAACTACGCCGTGGGCGACGACCGCATCCTCATGGTCGCCAGCGACCGCCTCTCGGCCTTTGACGTGATCATGGGCGAGCCCATCCCCGGCAAGGGCGAGCTGCTCACGCAGATGGCCCTGTTCTGGTTCGACAAGCTCGGCCACATCTGCCCCAACCACCTGACAGGCGATGCCCCGGAAAGCGTGGTCAAGCCCGAGGAAGTGGCCCAGGTGCGCGGCCGCTCGATGCTGGTGCAGCGCTTGAAGCCCATCCCGGTGGAGGCCGTGGTGCGCGGTTACCTGGCTGGCAGCGGCTGGAAGGAATACCAGGAAAGCCGCTCGGTCTGCGGCGTGCCGCTGCCCGAAGGCCTGACCAACGCGGCCAAGCTGCCCGAGCCCATCTACACGCCCGCTGCCAAGGCAGCCGTGGGTGAGCACGACGAGAACATCACCTTCGAGCGCACCGTGGAGATGATTGGCCTGGACCTGGCCACCCGCATCCGCGACCTGAGCATCGCCATCTACAAGGCAGCGGCCGAGATTGCGCTGACCAAGGGCATGATCATTGCCGACACCAAGTTCGAGTTTGGCCTGGCCCCCGATGGCACGCTGGTGCTGATGGACGAGGTGCTGACCCCCGACAGCTCACGCTACTGGCCCGTGGAAGGCTACGAAGCCGCCTTGGCCGCTGGTGCCAACCCCCCCAGCTACGACAAGCAGTTTGTGCGCGACTGGCTGGAGCAGGCCAAGGTGAACGGCAAGCCTTGGGACAAAACCGCCCCCGCGCCACGCCTACCCCAGGAAGTGATCGCAAAAACGGCGGCCAAGTACCGCGAGGCGCTGGAGCGCCTCACCGCCTGATACTCATTAATTGATAGCATCTTGCGCTTTACTGGCGTGACTTCGTGGCCGATTTCTATTGGAATATAGCTACCAACAAGCGCAAGCCGCTTCTGATTTCATAGCACCAGCACGCTGAAAACCGGCAACAAAAAAGGAGGCGATGCCTCCTTTTTTTGTGAGCGCGCGGACCAGGCCGCAGGGTCTCAGTTCAGCGCCATGCTCAGCTTGCGGCGGTAGGCGTTGAGCATGGCCGTGGTTTCGTCCTGCTCCACAGTGGTCTTGCCCACCAGTTCAATGCCCGCAGCCGTCTTGCCAGCCGCGGTGGGGTCGGGCTTGGGCTGGGGCGGAGTGAGCAGCTCCAGAATGGCCACATAGGTCTTGCGCGGTGCCTCGGCGTTCCAGGTCTTGTCGCGCATGATGATTTCCAGCAGCTCTTCCATGGCCGCCGCCCATTCGCCCTCGGCCATGAGCACGCGGGCCTTGGCAAAGCGGGTGTCGAAGTCGCGCTTGTTCTGGGCAATCAGGGCGTCAAATTGCTCCAGCGGCCAGTTGCCCCGGTCATCGTTCTGCACGAACTGCAGGGCATCGAGCCAGCGCCACAGCGCATCGAAGCGCAGCGGCTGGGGAATGCGCTTGAGGGGTTCCTGCAGCAGGGCATCGGCCTCTTCGTAGCCGCCGGTGGCAATCAGCAGGCGCACGTAGTCAAAGCGGGCGTCGTCGTTGGTGGGGTCTGCAGCCAGGGCATCGGCCATCTTGGAAAGCGCGGCCTGGGTGTCGCCAGACTCCAGCAGTTCGTGGGCCTCGTCCACATCGGCCTCGGCCTCCAGCGCACCCTCGCTGGGTACATGCTTGTCGAGGAAGGCCCGCACCTGGCCCTCGGGTTGTGCGCCCATGAATCCGTCCACGGGCTGGCCGTTCTTGAGCAGCACGCAGGTGGGAATGCTGCGGATGCCGAACATGGCGGCCAGTTGCTGCTGCTGGTCCGAGTCGATCTTGGCCAGCTTGAAGCGGCCCGCGTATTCCACTTCGAGCTTTTCCAGCACCGGGCCCAGCGACTTGCAGGGGCCGCACCAAGGCGCCCAGAAGTCCACCAGCACGGGCACGGTCATCGAGGCGGCAACCACCTCGGTTTCAAAATTCTCTACGGTGATGTCGATCATGGGCAAAAAGCGGGCCGGCAGGGCCCTTTCAAAGGCGAGTTCGCGCTATTTTGGCCCAAGCCTGTGACCGGATGTGCCGTGGGGGGACGCAAAAAGTAAAATCGCGGGTTCCATCCATTGCGAGCGGCTGCGCCATGCGGCCGCAGCGCCACCCCCACACACCATGAAATCCATCCAGATCGGCGTCGTCATGGGTTCCAGCAGCGACTGGGACACCATGCAGCACGCAGTGCAAATTCTTGAGCAGTTCGGCATTGCACACGAGGCCCGCGTGGTCTCGGCCCACCGCATGCCCGACGACATGTTTGCCTACGCCGAAGCCGCTGCAGGCCGGGGCCTGAAGGCCATCATCGCCGGTGCGGGCGGTGCTGCCCACCTGCCCGGCATGATCGCCGCCAAGACCACCGTGCCGGTGCTGGGCGTGCCCGTGGCCAGCCGCCACCTGCAGGGTGTGGACTCGCTGCACAGCATTGTGCAAATGCCCAAGGGCATTCCCGTGGCCACGTTTGCCATCGGCACCGCAGGTGCAGCCAACGCCGCCCTGTTTGCCGTGGCCCTGCTCGCCAGCGAGAGCCCCGAACTGCGCCAGCGCCTGGAAGCCTTCCGCGCCGAGCAGACGGAAGTGGCCCGCAACATGACCTTGCCACCCGCCGCATGAGCGCCGCCATGCAACCCTTGCTTCCCGGATCCACCCTGGGCGTGCTGGGCGGCGGCCAGCTAGGCCGCATGTTTGTGCACCAGGCGCAAGCCATGGGTTACTTCACCGCCGTGCTGGATGCCGACCCGACCAGCCCCGCCGGGCTGGTGAGCCACCACCACATCCAGACCGGTTACGAAGACCCGCAGGGCCTGGCTGAGCTGGCCCGCGTGGCCGATGCGGTGACGACCGAATTTGAAAACGTGCCCGCCGCCGCGCTCGCGGCCCTGGCCGCGCAACGGCCCGTGTCGCCCGCCGCCAGTGCCGTGTCGGTAGCGCAAGACCGCGCACGCGAGAAGGCGCACTTTGTGGCCTGCGGCGTGCCCTGCGCGCCCTATGCGGTGATTGAGACGGCCGAACAACTGGCCGCGGTATCGCCCGACCTGCTGCCCGGCATTTTGAAAACCGCCCGCATGGGCTACGACGGCAAGGGCCAGGTGCGCGTGAAGACGCCCGCCGAGCTGGCCGCTGCCTGGGATTCCGTCGGCCAAGTACCCTGCGTGCTGGAGAAGATGCTGCCCCTGCAGCTCGAATGCTCCGTGATCGTGGCGCGCGGCGCGGACGGCGCCATGGTGCACCTGCCCGTGCAGCGCAACCTGCACCGCGATGGCATTCTGGCGGTGACCGAGGTTTATGAAGGGAATCTGCCTCCAGCGCTTGCTGCACAAGCGGTAGCAGCTGCAAAATCTGTAGCAGAAGGCCTGCAGTATGTGGGCGTGCTGTGCGTGGAGTTCTTTGTGCTGCAAGACGGCAGCCTGGTGGTCAACGAAATTGCGCCGCGCCCCCACAACAGTGGCCACTACAGCCAGAACGCCTGCGACGTGTCGCAGTTTGAGTTGCAGGTGCGCACCATGGCACGCCTGCCGCTCACGCAGCCGCGCCAGCACAGCGCCGCCGTCATGCTGAATCTGCTGGGCGACCTGTGGTTTGCCCACGGCGAGGCGGCGCAGACCCCGCCCTGGGCACAGGTACTGGCCCTGCCCGGCACCCACCTGCACCTGTACGGCAAGCGCGACGCCAAGCGCGGCCGCAAGATGGGGCACCTGAACATCACCGCCGCCACGCCCGAAGCAGCGCGCGCAACCGCCCTGAAGGCGGCAGCCCTGCTGGGCATTGACGCGTTCTGACCATGATCCTTGACGGCAACGATCCTTCGGCCATCGCCACCGCCGCACGCGCCCTGCGCAGCGGCGCGCTGCTGGGCCTGCCCACCGAAACCGTGTACGGCCTGGCCGCCGATGCCAGCAGCGACGCTGCCGTGGCGCAGATTTTTGCAGCCAAGGGCCGCCCCAGCGACCACCCGCTGATCGTGCACGTAGCCGACGCCGCAGGCATTGCCCACTTTGCCAGCGACGTGCCCGCGTTTGCGCAAAAACTGGTCGATGCGTTCTGGCCCGGCCCGCTCACGCTCATCCTGCCACGCCTGCCTGGCGTGGCCACCGCCGCCACGGGCGGGCAAGACAGCGTGGGCCTGCGCTGCCCGGCCCACCCGGTGGCGCACGCGCTGCTGGTGGCCTGCGCTGCACCGGCTGATGCGGCCGTGCCCGGTGATGCCCCCGTGTGGGGCGTGGCCGCGCCCAGCGCCAACCGCTTTGGCCGCGTGAGCCCCACCACCGCCCAGCATGTGCAGGACGAATTGGGCGAGGCCCTGCTGGTGCTCGACGGCGGCCCGTGCCAGGTGGGCATTGAAAGCACCATCGTCGATTGCACGCGGGGCGTGCCCGTGCTGCTGCGCCCAGGCGCCATCACGCGCGAGCAGATCCAGCAGGCTTGCGGCATGGTGCCGCTGTCCAAAGAAGACCTGCCCAGCCACACCCCGCGCGCCTCGGGCACGCTGGAGGCGCACTACGCCCCGGCTGCGAAGGTGCGGCTGATGGACGCCAAGGCCCTGCAAACCGGGCTGGACCTGCTGGGCGCCGAAGCCGCCCACATTGCCGTGTATGCCCGCGCTGCGCTGCGCACCCCGTCGTCCAAGCTGGTCATGCGCCGCATGCCCGATGACGCCAGCGCAGCCGCCCAGCAACTGTTCGCGGCGCTGCGCGCGTTTGATGACCAGGGCGTGAAGCTGATCTGGATTGAAACCCCGCCCGCCACCCCTGAATGGGAAGGTGTGCGCGACCGGCTGCAGCGCGCCGCGGCAGCATAGATTGGAAGCCCCCCTGAGCCGCTTCGCGACTTCCCCCCAGGGGGACGCCGCCAGCGCGGCGGGGCGGCCCTTGCGCGGCGGCCGCTGGCCTCGACAGTGCCAGTGGCAAAGCTCGCGGATCCGAAACACGAATATTGCAAGTATGGTTCCCGAAATCGCTTTACATGCGTTGACTCGGCATCGTTAAACTACCCCCCACTTTTTTGGAGAAATACATGGCAGCAAATTGGATGCGCCGCAGCTTGATGGTCGCCGCCTGTGCGTCGGCAGCGCTGCTCGCGGCTTGCGGTTCCAGCACCACCGAATCGGCCATCTCGCCGCAGCGCATGATTGCTTTCGGCGATGGCATGAGCGATGTGGGCCAAAAGGGCACGCGCTACACCGTCAACGACGGCTCGGTCAACAACTGGACACTGCAGGTGGCTTCGGGCTATGGCAAGACCCTCGCCGCCTCTTCGGCTGGCGGCAAGAGCTACGCCGCAGGCAATGCCCGCATCGTGGCCAAGCCCGATGCCGCTGGCAGCAACACCACGCTGACGGTGAAAGAGCAGATCGACAGCTTCCTGGCCAGCAACACCTTCACGGGCGATGACCTGGTGATGATCAACGGCGGCATCAGCGATGTGATTGCCAACATGGCCGCCGTGAACGCTGGCACCATGACCACAGAGCAGATGATCACGGCCTCGCGCCAGGCGGGTACCGATTTCGCTGCGCAGATTCGCCGTCTGGTGAACGCAGGCGCCAAGTACGTTGTGGTGGCTGGCACCTATGACCTGAGCAAGACCCCCTGGGCCACCGACATTGGCCGCACCACCGTGCTGAACTCGGCCAGCAGCGCCTTCAACGAAGGCCTGCTCGTGGGCATCGTGGACCTGGGCGCCAACGTGCTGTACGTGGACCTGGCCTACTACGTGAACCTGTACACCAGCAGCCCATCGGCCTACGGCTTTGAAAACGCCACCAAGGCCGTGTGCACGTCGGTGGACGCTACCGACGGCATCGGCATTGGCGCGGGCAAGGTGAACTCTGCGCTGTGCACCACCTCCACCCTGCTGGCCAGCGCCAACCAGGACAAGTACGCTTTTGCAGACTCGGTGTACCTGACGCCTTCGGCGCAACGCCAGTTTGGCACCTACGCTTACGACCGCCTGCGTTCGCGCTGGTAAGCCGCGCAGCCTGCCTGGCACTGCCCTTTGGGCAGGCCCAGGCCTCCAACAAAAAAACCGACCCCAGGGTCGGTTTTTTGTTGCCCGCACGCTTGATCGTGGCAGCGTGCGGTGTGGCGGCAGATTACTTGACCGTGTCGAACAGGCCGCGCGCCTGGGCATGGCACAGCGGTGGCTCATAGCGGCCGTGGTAGTTGCCGTAATAGGTGGCGAAGGCGGCCGAGGTGGGATCGGTCGGCGCTTTTCCATCAGGGCCGTAGGTGGCCTGAATGGCGGCATCCACATCCACCGAGGTGACGTTGGTTACGCCGCGCTTGTCAAAGTCGGCCTTCATGACCACCTGGTGCACGGCAGGCGGCACGGTAGGGTCACCCGCGCCACCGCACAGCAGCACACGGGCTTTGGGCGTCCAGCCGAGCAGGTCGTTCTTCTTGCCCGCCTGGTACAGCGGGTTGTTGCCGCCTTGCTGGGCCCCGGTCAGGAAGGCGGGCTGGAACAGCGCGTCGCGGGCCTGGTTCGGCGTGCCGCCCGGCAGGTTGCCCGACGTGATCAGGGTCGTGGTGGTCAACGTGGGGTTGGGCAGCAGGTTTTCGATGTAGCTGGCGTAGGGAGCCTTGAAGGCTTCGGACGGGCTGCCGTAGATGTTGCCGTAGACCTTTTGCCAGGAGGTCACGATCATGGGCACAAAGAACTGGTACCCGGCGATCGCCTCCGTGACCTGCAACGAGCCCGACAGGTTGTAAGGCCCCGCCAAATGCGCGCCCGCCACCACATTGAACTCGCCGGCGTGGTCACGCTCAGCCGCGCGGTGGGCCGCCATGGAGGCGTGGCCGCCTTGCGAATAGCCGGTGAACATCACCTTGCCCGAGAGTTTGGCGCCCACTGCATCGGCGGCGTTGCGGGCAGCACGCACCGAGTCGATGACGGTGGTGGCCTGCGAATCAGCGTGCAGATAGGGATGGAACGCGTAAGTGGACTTGGCATAGCCCAGGTAGTCGGTGGCGACCACGGCATAGCCCTGGGCGGCGTACATGGCGGCCAGCAGGAAGGTTTCGCCGTCTTGCGGGTTGGCCAGGGTACGGGTTTTGAGCACCTCGGTGCCCCGGGCGTTGGCCACCAGCGGCGCGGCCGACGAGCACATGCCGCCGGGCACCAGCATGACGCCCGATGCGTTGCTCATCTCGCCTTCTTTGGCGCCTGGCGTGCGGTAGTTCAGCGCCACCACCTTCACATCACACTTGGCCTTGCCACTCAGGGCCTGCAGGCCGCTGGCTGCGGTGGTGGCGTCGATCTGCGCGGCCGTGAGGGTGGTGACCACGGCGGGCGGATCAATCAACTCACCGCGAACGGAATCGTCAGAGCCGCCACAGGCGACCAGCAACGCGGCCGCAGCCGCCACACAGGAAAGGCGAAACAGTGTCATGAAAATCCCTCGTGGATGACCAGAAAGGAAGGCATGGTGCGCGCACCTGCGGTGCAGCATCCATAGGGGATAACGCGGCACCCCCGCCCTTCATGACGCGTAGGCGACAGAGGCGTGCTCAGCCGCCGGGCGTGCGGCGAAAACGCAGCTTCATACCCAGGATGGTGCTGGCCAGCAGCAGCGTGATGGCATTGGCCACCACGATGGGCCAGGCCTGCAAGGCGATGCCATAAGCCAGCCACAACGCCACCCCGGTGGTGAAGACGCTGTACATGCCCAGCGAGATGCCACTGACATCGCGGGTGCGGAAGGTGTGCCAGGCCTGGGGCACAAAGCTGCAGGTGGTCAACGTGGCGGCAAGGTAGCCAATCAGCTCGGTCGAGGGCATGGGGGCTTTCGGAGGAAAGACAGGGTGGGGGATAAAGAAACAGCGGCGGGGTGCAACGCGTGTGGGTGGAATGCCAGCGTGACAGCCAAAGGCGTCGTCCCATCGCGATTTTGAATAAAAAGTGACACCAACCCAATCGGTGAAGCCGCCAGCAGCTATTGATTTAATAGCAATCAATCCTTGGCAGCCCAATCCGTCAGGGCGTCCAGCACGGGCCGGGCCGCATTGGCATTGGGGTGGTTGACGATGGCCACCAGCACGTAGCGGCGCCCGCTTTGCGCGTGCACATATCCGGCCACGGCCATCACGTCACGCAGGCTGCCGGTTTTGAGGTGGGCGGCACTGCGGCTCTGGCTGCGGCGCAGCGTGCCGTCCACCCCCGCAATGGGCAGCGAAGCCACCAGCTCGGGCATGACGGGCGAGGCCCAGGCGGCCTGCAACATGCGCGCCAGCGCCTGGGCGGTGATGCGGGCATCGCGGCTCAGGCCCGCGCCGTTGTCGGGCGCGGGGGCGTCCACATCGGCAAAGCGGGCCTGCCACCACTGGCGCAGGGTTTCACGGGCACCGTCCAGCGTGGCCACGCCGTTTTTCTGGCGCGCCAGGGTCAGAAAAACATGCTGCGCCATGACGTTGTTGCTGTACTTGTTCACGTCGCGCACCACCTCGGCCAGCGCGGGCGAGGTGCTGACAAACGCGGGCTTGAGCCCCGCGGGCACCTTTCCTTCACGCACGCTGCCGGTGAGCTTGCCCCCCAGCTCGCGCCACATGCCCTCCACCGCGCGGGCGGCAAACTCCCGCGGCGCGGGGTAGGCCACGGGCCAGACCCGCTCGCCGCAGGCGGCGGGGTAAGCCCCCTGGAAGACGACTTTGAGCGGGTCGTTCAATTCCGCGCGCAAGGCACCGCGCCAGTCGCCGCAGTCTGCCCCCGGCGGGGCCAAAGCCACCGTGGCCGGGCGCTGCACCCCGGCCAGCGGCGGGTCGTACTGGATGTGGGCAAGCCCGGCAGACGCGTCGGGCACAAAGGTCATCACGCTGGACTTGTAGTTGAGCAGCAGCGCATCGGGCGATGCGTTGTAGGGGCGCAAGGGCTCGCCATCGAAACGGCCGGGGTCTTGCTCGGGCACATCAAAGGCAGAGCGGTCGAGCACGATGTCGCCCACGATGACCTGAATGCCCTGCGCCTGCAGGCGCCGCATCAGCAGCCACAGGCGCTCCACCACCAGCTTGGGGTCGCCCTGGCCCTGGATGTAGACATTGCCCTTGAGGCTGCCACCCTGTACCGCCCCCTCCACAAACACCGGCGTGCTCCAGGTGTAGGCCGGGCCGAGCTGTTCCAGCGCTGCATAGGTGGTGACGAGTTTCATCACCGAGGCCGGGTTGACGGGCACCTGCGCCCGGTGCGCCAGCCGGGGCGGCGTGCGTGCACCGCCCTGCGCATCGGCCACCAGCACGCTCAAGGATTCGCGCGGCAGCTTGGCGCGGGCCAGGGCGGCTTCCACCTCCGGCGGCAGGGGCGGCGCACCGGCAGGCTGCGCACTGGCGGGCATCGCCCCGCACAGCCCCACGGCCAGCCCCACAGACCCCACCCAGGCACGCACTCGCGCGGGGGGGATGACCGGCAAACTGCCGTTCCGCAAAAGAGCCCAAGGCGCGAGGGGGGCAAGAAACCCCGAGACAGAAAAATTCCACATACCGGAGAGTCTAGGGAATCTCTGCCCACGCTCCATGAAAAAAACAGGCGCCCGGCACCAGCGCTGCCCTGCCGCCCCGCCCCATCACCGCAACCACCGATAATTGCCCTTTGGGCATTTCTGCCCCACCCGCGCGCCAGCAGCGCAGCCCCGTCCGTGAACCCTAGGCCCATGAACCTGCTTGCTTTTGATACCAGCACCGACACCCTTTCCATTGCCGTGCAGCACGGCGATGCGGTGTGGCAGCACACGGGCGCAGGGGGCGCGCAGGCTTCTGCGGCGTTGATCCCCGCCATCCAGCGGCTGCTGGCCGAGGCGGGGCTGGGCTTTGACACCCTCGACGCCATCGTCTTCGGCCGGGGGCCCGGCTCCTTCACCGGGCTGCGCACGGCCTGTGCGGTGGCGCAAGGCCTGGCGTTTGGCGCCCGCAGTGGCCAGGGCACGCCCGTGCTGCCGGTGGACACCCTGCTGGCCGTGGCCGAGGAAGCGCGCCAGCAGCACGGCTGCACCCAGGTGCTGGCGGTGCTGGATGCACGCATGAACGAGGTCTACAGCGCCCATTGCACCTGGCAAGAGGCCACCCGGCAATGGAGCACCGATGCCGACTTTGGCCTGTGCGCCCCTGAAGCGCTGACGCTGGCCGATGCAGCCCTGTGGACCGTGGCCGGCAACGCACACGCCGCCTACGGCGAGCGCCTGCTGCCCCAGGCCCGCCATGTGCCAGCCCTGCCCACAGCCACCGCCCTGCTGCGTCTGGCCTCGGCCCTGCTGGCAGCCGGCGCGGCCGTGCCCGCCAGCGAGGCGCTGCCGCGCTACATCCGCGACAAGGTGGCACAAACCACTGCCGAGCGCGAAGCCCTGCGCGCCCAGGCCGCTGCAGGCACCGCCGCACCATGAGCGCACGGCCATCGACTGCAGCCACCGCAGCGGAAAACGCGCTGGAGGTGCGCTTTGAAAAGCTCACGCCCGAATACCTCGACGCACTGCTGCACGTGGAATTCAGCGCCTATTCCCACCCTTGGACGCGCGGCAACTTCACCGACGCCCTGGCCGCAGGCTACGAATGCCAGTTGCTCATGGCAGGCGACCACCTGCTGGGTTACTTTGTGGCCATGCTGGGGGTGGACGAAGCGCACCTGCTCAACATCACCGTCGCCCCCGCCTACCAGCGCCAGGGCTGGGCACGGGTGCTGCTGGACGCCCTGGCCCTGTGGGCACGCGGACGCGGGGCGCAGTGGCTGTGGCTGGAAGTGCGCGCCAGCAACCTGCGCGCCCAGCAGGTGTATGAGGCCCATGGCTTCCGGCGCGTGGGCGAACGCAAACGCTACTACCCGGCAGGGCACGGGCAGCGCGAAGACGCCGTGGTCATGAGCCTGCCGCTGTGATGAACCCCGCCACCCCATTCACCCCCATTTCGCCAGCCCCTGTTGTGAGCCCATCGCCATGAGCCTGAACCTTGATGCGCGCCAGCGCGCCATGCTGCAAGAGATGGGCGTGACCGTCTGGACCCGCGCCGAAACCGCTGCCCCCCAGGCCCCAGCCGCCATGCAGCCCGTTACGGTGGCCGTGCCCGCCACCGCGCCCCTACCAGCCGCACCGGCCATGGCCCAGCCACCGGCAATGCCTGTGGCCCAGCCCATTTCGGCACCTGCCGCCAAGGCGCACACCGCGCCCGCACCTGCGGCGCCAGCCGCTCCTGCAGGGCTGGGCGCACCAGGCGCCGCCCCTGCGCTACGCCTGCACGCACCGCAGTTGCTGTACCCCACGGTGGATCCGGCACAGACGCCGCCAGGGCTGGGCGCTGGCTGGCTCATCGTGACCGAAGGCATTGCGGCCGCCGACCCCCTGGGGGGGGATGCGGGCAAGCTGCTGGACAACATACTGCGTGCCATGCAACTGCACCGCCACCCCCGCGTGTTCGTGGCAGCACTGGAACGCCCCGCACCCGGCGCCCGCACGGCCGAAGGGGCTGCGGCGCCAGCCGACGTGGCCGCAGCGCTGGCCGAGGTGGTGACCACCCTGCAGCCCGCTCTGGTGCTGGTGCTGGGGCATGTGGCCGCCCGCGCCGCCCTGGGCCGCACCGAGCCCCTGGGCAGGCTGCGCGCCGTGCCGCACACCGTGGCCGGGCGCCCGGCCGTGGTCACCTACGACCCGGCCTTCCTGCTGCGGTCCCAAGACGCCAAAGCAGCCACCTGGGCCGACCTGTGCCGTGCCCTGGCGCTGGTGCGCAAGGCAGAGGGCAGCACTGCCAACTCGGGCTAAACCGCGCCCGCTGAGGCGCGGGGCCAATTGCCCTTGCGGCTGATCGCTTGGCCATCCCCAAAGGTGCGCCATCTGCTCCAAGGCTGGTGCTCCCGCACCAATCCGGGGCTGCGACGCACCGCCTTGGCAACCACATACCGCCTGAGCCTGCGGAAGCGAGGCACCTGCCCGCAGCCAAAGCGGGCACGGATATTGCCACCTACCTGACTGACGCAGGTGATGCCGCCTGCGGCGACCCGTGACCTCCGCTAACGATGGCGGAACCCCCAAGGCTGGGCCCATGCCCAGCGTACCGGTTGTTCCACAACAAGCCCGCACGCCAGCGGAGGATGTATTGCACCCCTTGCCAGTCACCCCTGGCCGGTGCACTGCAATCCGCCCCACCGGTGACCCGGGCCATAGCAGGATTGCAAGCATGAAGATTGTTCTCATTGGCCACGGAATGGTGGGCCACAAGTTTCTGGAGAGCCTGGCCGAGACCGGTATCACCGGCGTGGAAGTCACGGTGCTGTGCGAAGAACCCCGCCCCGCGTACGACCGCGTTCACCTCTCCGAATTCTTCAGCGGCAAGTCTGCCGCCGAGCTGTCGCTGGTGGAACCCGGCTTTTTCGAGCGCACGGGCTTTTCGCTGCGGCTGGCCACGCGCGCCGCCAGCATTGACCGGCGCACCAATACCGTCACCACGCACGATGGCGAAGTCGTGCCGTACGACAAACTCGTGCTGGCCACAGGCTCCAACCCCTTCGTGCCCCAGGTGCCGGGGCGCGACCGCCCGCACTGCTTTGTGTACCGCACCATCGAAGACCTGGAAGCCATGCAGGCGGCGGGGGCCAGGGCCCGTTCGGGCGTGGTGATTGGCGGCGGCCTGCTGGGGCTGGAATGCGCCAAGGCCCTGCGCGACATGGGCCTGGAAACCCATGTGGTGGAGTTCGCCCCCCGCCTGATGGCGGTGCAGGTGGACGAAGGCGGCGGCCGGGTGCTGCAGGCCCAGATCGAGCGCCTGGGCGTGCAGGTGCACACGGGCCGCAACACGCAGCAGATCACCGATGGCGCCCGCGCCCGCCACCGCATGGTGTTTGCCGATGGGTCGCATCTGGAGGCCGACATGGTGGTCTTCTCGGCCGGCATTCGGCCGCGCGACGAGCTGGCGCGGCAATGCCTGCTGGCCATTGGGCCGCGCGGGGGCATCGCCATCGACAGCGCCTGCCGCACCAGCGACCACGATGTGTACGCCATTGGCGAGTGCGCCTCGTGGAACGAACAGACCTTCGGCCTGGTAGCCCCCGGCTACGACATGGCCCGCGTGGCGGCACGCCACATTGCAGGCGATGCCGCTGCAGCCTTTGTGGGCGCGGACATGAGCACCAAGCTCAAGCTCATGGGCGTGGATGTGGCCAGCATTGGCGACGCCCATGGCAAGACGCCCCACAGCCGAAGCTGCCAGTACGTGGACGAACGCCGCCAGGTCTACAAGAAGATCGTCATCAGCGAAGACGGCAAGCAATTGCTGGGCGCAGTGTTGATTGGCGATGCGGCTGAATACGGCACGCTGCTGCAGATGGCGCTCAACGGCATCACCCTGCCTGAAGACCCCGAGTTCCTGATCTTCCCGTCCAGCGAGGGCAAGGCCAAGCCCGGCCTGGGCGTGGATGCGCTGCCCGACACGGCGCAGATCTGCTCATGCAACAACGTCACCAAGGGCAACCTCTGCGAAGCCGTGGGCAACGGCGCATGCACCATTGCGGACATCAAGGCCTGCACCAAGGCGGGCGCCACCTGCGGCGGCTGCGTGCCCCTGGTCACCCAGGTCATGAAGGCCGAGATGGCACGCCGGGGCCTGGCGGTGAACAACCACCTCTGCGAGCACTTCGCGTACTCGCGCCAGGAGATCTACCACCTGGTGCGCGTGGGACAGATCAAGACCTTCGACGACCTGCTCGCCCGCCACGGCAAAGGCATGGGCTGCGACATCTGCAAGCCCGTGGCGGCCAGCGTGTTCGCGTCGTGCTGGAACGAGTTTGTGCTCAAGAAGGAACTGGCCAGCCTGCAGGACACCAACGACTACTACCTGGGCAACATCCAGAAGGACGGCACCTATTCCGTGGTGCCACGCATGCCCGGCGGCGAAGTCACGCCCGACGGCCTGATCGCCGTGGGCCAGGTGGCCAAGAAGTACGGGCTGTACACCAAGGTCACGGGCGGTGCGCGCGTGGACATGTTTGGTGCACGGGTGGAACAGTTGCCGCTGATCTGGGAAGAGCTGATCGCCGCCGGCTTCGAGTCCGGCCACGCATATGGAAAATCGCTGCGCACGGTGAAGAGCTGCGTGGGATCGACTTGGTGCCGCTACGGCGTGCAGGACAGCGTGGGCCTGGCGGTGGAGCTGGAGAACCGCTACAAAGGCCTGCGGGCGCCACACAAGATCAAGTTTGGTGTGTCGGGCTGCACCCGCGAATGCGCCGAGGCGCAGGGCAAGGACATCGGCGTCATTGCCACCGAAAAGGGCTGGAACCTCTACATCTGCGGCAACGGCGGCATGAAGCCGCGCCATGCCGAGCTGTTCGCATCGGACCTCACGAAGCAAGACCTGGTGCGCATGATCGACCGGGTGCTGATGTTCTACGTGCGCACCGCTGACCGGCTGCAGCGCACCAGCACCTGGCGCGAGAACCTCGAAGGTGGCCTGGACTACCTCAAGGACGTGCTGCAAAAAGACAGCCTGGGCCTGTGCGCCGAGCTGGAATTGCAGATGCAGCAAGTGGTGGACACCTACCAGTGCGAATGGAAAACCGCGGTGACCGACCCCGAAACACGCAAGCGCTTTCGCACCTTCGTCAACAGCGACCAGCCCGACGAGAACGTGGTGTTCGTGCACGAGCGCGGCCAGATCCGCCCGGCCAGCACGCAAGAGCGCCCGCAGCCCACACGCCCCACCATCGCCCTGCGGCGCGTGGCCTGACGTGGCCGGTTCCCCATTGTTTCAAGAAGGCCCCCAATGACCGAAGCACTTTTGCACTGGACCGACGTCTGCGCGGTCGAAGACATCCTTCCCAACACCGGCGTGTGCGCGCTCGTGGGCAGCCGCCATGTGGCCGTGTTTCGCACCGGCACCGACCGCTGGTTCGCGATTGACAACGTGGACCCCAAGTCGGGCGCCAGCGTGTTGTCGCGCGGGCTGGTGGGCAATCTGGGCGACCGCGTGGTGGTGGCATCGCCCCTCTACAAAAACCACTTTGACCTGCAGACCGGCGAATGCCTGGAGCAGCCGGAGCACTCGGTTCGCACCCACCCGGTGCAGGCCCACCAAGGCCGCATTCGCGTGGCGGTGGCCTGAAAGCCGCACCACCCAGCCCTTTCGAAAAGGATCGAGGAACCACCCATGCCCGATACGACCCCCACCCTGTCTGTCGCCAACCTGGTGCTGCGCTCCAAGCAGCAGGAAATCGACGCCCTGCGCCACCTGGCACACAAGGCGGAGTGGGTGGACGTGATCGGGCAGCTGGTGCAGCGCCTGCAACGCGAACGCGGGGCGTCGTGCATTTACCTGGCCTCGCAAACCCAGCGGTTTGCCGAGGTGCGCCACCAGGCAGTCAACGAAGCCCTGCTGCACGAGGAAAAACTGCGGCAGGTGTTCAGCGCGCAGATGGACCCGGCGCAGGGCACCTCGGCCCAGACGCTGTCGCTCATGGCCTGGGCACTGCTCGGGCTGGAATCTCTGCCTGCCTTGCGCTTGCAGATTGACCGGCAGGCCATGAGCGCGCTCGATGCCGTGGCGGCCTACAGCCACCTGATCGCCGGTTTGGTGGAGCTGGTGTTCCACATGGCCGACACCGCAGGCGTGCCCAGTGTGTCGCGCTTGCTGGTGGCCTTGCTGCACGCCGTGCAGGCCACGGAAGAGGCGGGCCAGGAACGGGCCATGGGCGCCTTGCTGTACGCATCGGGCCACTGCCAGGAAGCCCACCAGCAACGCCTGCTGCACTTGATTGATGCACAGGAGCGGAGCCTGCGCGTGTTTGGTGATTTTGCAGAGCCCGCCCTGCGCGCCCGCTGGGATGAGCTGCAACTGGCCCCCTGCATGGCCACACTGGAGCGCCTGCGGCGCGCGCTGTGTGTGGCGCGCCCCGGCTCAGCGCTCGACAGCGACCTGAGCCGCACCTGGTTCGGCGCCTGCTCCGAGCGCATGGACGGGCTGTGGCAGCTGCAAGGGGCTTTGGTCCAGCGCCTGCGCGAAGAGTGCGACGCGCGCATCGCACATGCGCAGCAGGACCTGCAGGACTCTCGCAACCTGCTGCGCCTTCTGCGCGAAAACCCGCCGCAGCGCACGCACGCGGTGGATCGCTTTTTTGAAACGGGCAGCACGCACCCTACCCCGCCCGAACAGGCAGACCACCCGCCGACCGGCGCTGAGCCCACCCCGCTGCGGGAGCTGCTGCGCACGCAATCGCAGCGCATGGCACAGATGGAGGCCGAACTCGAAGCCACCCGCCGCACCCTGAACGAGCGCAAGATCATCGAGCGCGCCAAGGGGGTGCTGATGGCCCGGCTGGGCATGACGGAAGACGTGGCCTTCCGCGCCCTGCAAAAAACATCCATGGACCAGAACCGCCGCCTGCTGGAAGTGGCTGAGGCCACGTTGGCACTGCCCGACCTGGCCTTTGCCACGCCCGCGTCAGGTGCGCGAGCACTGCAGTGAAACCTCTCCGTGCAGCGCCGCAGCCCTGACGCCCCCCCGCAGGGCGGCATGGAACTTGCAAATACACAGAACAGTCCGGGCTGATGGCGGCACGAACTTCACCGCGGAACCTTCCGCAAGCCACGCAAGCGTGCACACAGGGATAACGGCGTCCCTGCAGCGCACCGCGTTCTTTCACGCGCCACCCAGAGCCTTGCCTGAGGTGGCTCCGCCCGTACCCCGTCCCAAGGAAGTCAAATGGCCTATCTCAACCCTGCCGAGTTCGTCACCAAGATGGTGGATTCTGGTGAATCCAAGTTGCTGATGTCCACCCGCGACACGCTGATCCGCTCGTACATGGCGGGCGCCATCCTGGCGCTGGCCGCCGCCTTTGCGGTCACCGTCACCGTCAACACGGGCAACCCCCTCATCGGGGCCATGCTGTTCCCGGTGGGTTTCATCATGCTGTACCTGATGGGGTTTGACCTGCTCACCGGCGTTTTCACCCTGGCCCCCTTGGCAGTGATGGACAAGCGCCCCGGTGCCACCTGGGGCGGCGTGATGCGCAACTGGGGCCTGGTGTTCTGCGGCAATTTTGCGGGCGCCCTCACGGTGGCCGTGTTCATGGCCATCATCCTCACCTTCGGTTTCAGCGAGGCACCCGGTGCCGTGGGTGAAAAGCTGGGCCACATCGGCGAAGGCCGTACGCTGGGCTATTCCGCGCATGGCGCTGCGGGCATGCTCACGCTGTTTATTCGCGCTGTGATGTGCAACTGGATGGTGTCCACCGGCGTGGTTGCGGCCATGATGTCCACCACGGTCTCGGGCAAGGCCATCGGCATGTGGATGCCGGTGATGGTTTTCTTCTACATGGGCTTCGAACATTCCATCGTCAACATGTTCCTGTTCCCTACAGGCCTCATGCTGGGCGGCAACTTCACGCTGATGGACTACCTGATCTGGAACGAACTGCCCACGGTGCTGGGCAACCTGGTGGGCGGCCTGACGTTTGTGGGTGCCACCCTGTATTCGACGCACTACAAAACCGCCCCCAAGCGCAAGGTGTCCTGACCGCTGCACGGTGCGCTGGGCCTGGCAAGCCCCAGCCCAGCGCGCTTTGCACCCGGTCACCCTGACCGCACCTTGATTCCCCCCAACGCACCATGACACAGACGCTGCGCGTGACGCTGGGCCAGCACTCGCGTGGCGGGGTGCATGGCGTCAACCAGGACTTCCATGGCGCCATGCTGCCCCACGAGCCCCTGCGCAGCCGCAAGGGCATTGCGGTGGCGTTGGCCGATGGCATTGGTTCCAGCCCCGTCAGCCAGGAGGCCAGCGCGGCTGCGGTGCGCAGCTTTCTGGAAGACTATTACGCCACCAGCGATGCATGGTCGGTGCGCCGTTCCGCCCAACGGGTGCTGGGTGCGACCAATGCATGGCTGCATGCGCAGACCATGCGCAGCCACGCGCGCTTTGACAAAGACCGGGGCTACGTCTGCACCTTCAGCGCCCTGGTCGTCAAAGGCCGCGAGGTGCATGTGCTGCATGTGGGCGATGCGCGCATCTACCGGCTGCAAGGCGCGGCGTGGGAGCAAATCACCGAAGACCACCGCGTGCACCTGTCGTCGGTGGAGTCGTACCTGGGGCGGGCGCTGGGCACCGGCCCGCACATCGAGATCGACTACCGCTGCCTGGAGGCCGAGGCGGGCGATCTGTACCTGCTGGCCACCGATGGGGCCTACACCCACCTGGACGCAGCCAGCGCACACAGCGCCGTACAGCAGTTTCCGGACGATCTGGACGCTGCCGCACAAGCCCTGGTGGACATCGCCCAGGCACGCGGCTCCGAGGACGACATCACGGTGCAGCTGCTGCGCATTGACGGCTTGCCGCAGGCCCAGCCGCTGCTGGGCCTGCGCCAGGAATTGGCCCTGCCCCCTGTCCTCACCGAGCGCATGTCATTTGAGGGCTTTCGGGTGCTGCGTGAGCTGCATGTCAGCGACCGCAGCCATGTGCACCTGGCCGTAGACGAGCAGACCGGCCAGCCCCTGGTGCTGAAGCTGCCGTCTGTAGCGCTGCGCGATGACACCGCCTACCTGGAGCGCTTCGTGCTGGAAGAGTGGGTGGCACAGCGGCTGCACAACCCGCATGTGCTCAGGCCCTACGCCACGCAGCGCCCGCGCACGCACCTGTACGTCGCCATGGAATACATCGAGGGCCAGACCCTGGCCCGATGGATGATGGACCACCCCGCGCCCGACCTGGACAGCGTGCGCAGCCTGGCGGCGCAAGTCGCCAAGGGCCTGCAAGCCTTTCACAGCAAGGAAATGCTGCACCAGGACCTGCGGCCCGAAAACATCATGATTGACCGCAGCGGCACCGCCAAGATCATCGACTTTGGCGCCACCCATGTGGCCGGGCTCACCGAAGGCCTGACCGACTCCCGCCAGCCCCCGGCCATCCAGGGCACGCTGCAATACACCGCCCCCGAATACTTCACGGGGCAAGGCAGCAGCGCACGCTCTGACCTCTTCTCGCTGGCGGTGCTGGTGTACCAGATGCTCACCGGCCAGTTGCCTTATGGCCTGCAAGTCACCCGCCTGCGCAGCCCGGCAGACACCCGCAAACTGCGCTACGTGCCCGTGCGCCACCTGCGCCCTGACCTGCCCGACTGGCTGGATGTGGTGCTGCAAAAAGCCCTGCACCCCGACCCCGCCAAACGGCAAGAGGCGGTGTCGGAGTTCATGCACGACCTGCACTTCCCCAGCCACGGCCTGCAGCACCGGCGGGCGGTGCCGCTGATTGAACGCAACCCCGTGGTGTTCTGGCAAACCACCACCGCGGTGCTGGCCCTGGCCGTGCTCTGGCTGACGGCCAGGCTGGTGCTGGCGGCCTGAAACCCCTCAGACCCCGCCACGCACACGGGGCGCAACCGCGCCCGCCAGGCCTTGCGCCGCTGCGTGCGGTGCCATAATCGGCGGCTATTGATCGACAAACGGAGACAGCGTTTTGGAAACCTACCCGAGTCGGTAGCTTTCAGCTCCCCTGGCACGCCACGTGGGGTTGAAAGCAACCCGAGCCCCCCCACACCGCAGATGCCACCAAACAAGGGAGTGAGCCTATGCTCAACATCTTCACGCTCGCCAATGGCCGGCTGTTCCAGGAAGAAATCGAATCGCTGGAAGAGCTGACCAAGTTCCAGCCGATCTGGGTGGATCTGGAATCCCCCACCCTCGAAGAAAAGCGCTGGATCAAGCAGCACTACGGCCTGTCCATCCCCGAAGATGCGATGGACGACGACATTGAGGAATCCGCCCGCTTCTACGAGGAAGACAACGGCGAGCTGCACATCCGCAGCGACTTCTTGATCGACGACGACGAAGACCCCCGCTCGGTGCGCGTGGCCTTCATCCTGAACCAGCACAACGCCAACCTCAAAAGCCGGGGCGTGCTGTTTTCCATCCACGACGAAGACGTGCCCGTGTTTCGCCTGCTGCGCCTGCGCGCGCGCCGCGCGCCAGGGCTGATCGAAGACGCCAAGGAAGTGCTCCTCAAGCTGTTCGACGCCGATGCGGAATACTCGGCCGACACGCTGGAGAACATCTACGATGAGCTTGAAGGCGTGAGCAAGCAGGTGCTGGCCGGCGACGTGACTGACACCCGCGCAGGTGAAGTGCTGGCCGCCATTGCCCGCCAGGAAGACTTGAACGGCCGCATCCGCCGCAACGTGATGGACACGCGCCGCGCGGTGAGCTTCATGATGCGAAGCAAGATGCTCAACGCCGAGCAGTTCGAGGAAGCGCGCCAGATCCTGCGCGACATCGAGTCGCTGGACAACCACACGGCCTTCCTGTTTGAAAAGATCAACTTCCTGATGGACGCCACCGTCGGTTTCATCAACATCAACCAGAACAAGATCATCAAGATCTTCTCGGTGGCCAGCGTGGCGCTGCTGCCGCCCACGCTGATCGCCAGCGTGTACGGCATGAACTTCCAGTACATGCCCGAGCTGGCCCAGGAATGGGGCTACCCCTACGCGCTGGCGCTGATGGTGGCCAGTGCGCTGGGCCCCATGTGGTACTTCCGCAAGCGCGGCTGGTTGAAATAGGTTTTCCCCCTGTGGCGCTGCGCGCCTTCCCCCTGAGGGGGACGCCTCCAGCGGCCCGGCAAAGCCGGTTCCGCGGTGGCGCTGGTATTGGGGCGCGCCTTTATCAACGCCCGCTGTTTTTTCGAACGCAAGCATTCACATCAAAATGGCCGCCAGCGCTTGCCAGATAAGCGCCAGCAGCTATGAATTTCATAGCTTTTGCAAGAAATCCTGGATGATGTGCTCGGCGTACCGGGTGGCCACGGTGTTCACAAACGCCGGGAAGTCCACATGGGCCGAGTCGTCAGCGCGGTCAGAGATGGTGCGCATGGCGGCAAAGGGCAGGCCGTAGTCGTGGCAGACCTGGGCCACGGCGGCGCCTTCCATCTCTACCGCCAGCACCTCGTGCCCGGCGCTGCTGAGCGCGGTGCGCAGGCCCTGCACTTCCTGCGCGGCGCTGACAAAGCGGTCGCCACTGGCAATGAGCCCCCGGTGGGCGCGCGGCTGGCCCGCCACCAGTTTGGAGTCAAATTGGCCTGCAGCGCTTTGTACATAAGCGCTGGCAGCTTCCAAAAGCATAGCAGTCAACGCGGTATCGCAACTGAGGCGGGTGCGTGCGTAACCGGGCAGCTCCCAGCGCGGGAACAGGGGCGATGCGTCCATGTCATGCTGCACATAGTCGTGCGCCACCACCACATCACCCACCTGCACCCCATCGCCCACGCCCCCCGCCACGCCGGTGAACACGATGCGCGCCACGCCAAAACGCTCTACCAGCGCTGTGGCCGTGGTGGCGGCGGCCACCTTGCCAATGCCCGACAGGGCCAGCACCACCGGGCGCCCATGCCAGTCTCCCTGCCAAAAGGCCCGGCCCGCGTGCATGGTGCGCCGGGGCCGCTGCAGGTGTTGCAGCAGGGAGCTTTGTTCTTCTTGAAGGGCGCTGAGGATGGCTGTGGTCATGTGCTGGATTGTCCCGTATACCCGGCTGCACCAAGGATGCTCGCCCCATGAAAAACGGCCCCGGTGGGGCCGCTGCGCTTCACGTTGCTGCGCAACATGAGCCTTCGCCGCAAGAAGTGCCCCTTCGGGTG
>NZ_JAEFCH010000016.1:47731-88791 GCF_016406015.1 Acidovorax sp. IB03
CTGCGCTTCACGTTGCTGCGCAACATGAGCCTTCGCCGCAAGAAGTGCCCCTTCGGGTGGAAAAGACACGCTGGGGCTTGTGGCTTCGGCCGCTGCGCTTCACGTTGCTGCGCAACATGAGCCTTCGCCGCAAGAAGTGCCCCTTCGGGTCACTTCTTGTCGCGCAGTTCGCGGCGCAGGATTTTGCCCACGGGGGTCTTGGGCAGTTCGGTGCGGAACTCGATCACCTTGGGCTGCTTGTAGCCCGTGAGGTTGGCCTTGCAGTATTCCTTGACCTGGGCTTCGGTGAGGGCGGGGTCTTTCTTGACGATGACGAGCTTCACCGCCTCGCCCGTCTTTTCGTCGGGCACGCCCACCACGGCGCACTCCAGCACGCCAGGCATGTCGGCCACCACTTCTTCGACCTCGTTGGGGTAGACGTTGAAGCCACTGACCAGCACCATGTCCTTCTTGCGGTCCACGATCTTGAAGTAGCCGCGCGCATCCATCACGCCCACGTCGCCCGACTTGAAGTAGCCGTCTTCGGTCATGACCTTGGCGGTTTCGTCAGGGCGCTGCCAGTAGCCCGCCATGACCTGTGGGCCCTTGATGGCGATTTCGCCCGACTGGCCCAGGGTGGTCACTTCGCGACCATCGTCGTCCAGCAGCTTCATGAGGGTGCTGGGCAGCGGCACACCGATGGTGCCCGTGAATTCCTTGGCCGTCACGGGGTTGCAGCTGACGATGGGCGAGGTCTCCGACAGGCCGTAGCCTTCGCAGATGGGGCAACCCGTCTTTTCCAGCCAGAGCTTGGCCACGGCGCCTTGCACCGCCATGCCACCGCCCACCGAAACCCGCAGGTTCTTCCAGTTGACGGTGTTGAAGTCCGGGTGGTTGGCCAGGCCGTTGAACAGCGTGTTCACCGCCGGGAAGCTGTGGAAGGTGTGCTTGGACAGCTCCTTGAGCACCGCAGGCAGGTCGCGCGGATTGGGGATGAGGATGACTTTGCCGCCGGTGCGCATGCCCAGCATCATGTTCACCGTGAAGGCGAAGATGTGGTACAGCGGCAGGGCGCAAATGCTGGTGGGCTGCTCGCCCGCGGGCAGCGATTTCATCACTGGCTCGTTCCAGGCCTCGGCCTGCAGCACGTTGGCAATCACGTTGCGGTGCAGCAGCACGGCGCCCTTGCTCACGCCGGTGGTGCCGCCCGTGTATTGCAGCAGCGCGATGTCGTCGGGCTTGATGTCCACCGGCTTGAACGTGCCGCGCTGGCCCTTGGCAATGGCGTCATTGAAGCGCACGGCGCCGGGCAGGCTGTATTCAGGCACCAGCTTCTTGACGTTGCGCACCACGTAGTTGACCAGCATGCCCTTGAGGAAGCCCAACTGGTCGCCCATGGCGCACAGCACCACATGCTTGACGGGCGTGTTGGCAATGCAGCTTTGCAGCGTGGTGGCAAAGTTCTCGATGATGACGATGGCCTTGGAGCCGGAGTCCTTGAGCTGGTGTTCCAGCTCGCGCGGTGTGTACAGCGGGTTGACGTTGACCACCACAAAGCCTGCGCGCAGCACAGCGGCCACCACCACGGGGTACTGGGGCACGTTGGGCATCATGATGGCCACGCGGTCGCCCTTGACCAGGCCCTGGCCCTGCAGGTAGGCGGCAAACGCACGGCTGAGCGCATCGGTCTGCGCAAAGCTGATGTCCTTGCCCATGAAGCTGTAGGCCACGCGGTCTGCGTATTGGCGGAAAGCCTCATCCATCAACGCGACCAAAGAGGCGTACTGCGTGGGGTCAATGTCTGCGGGAACGCCTTGGGGGTAAGCAGCCAGCCAGGGGCGGTCGGTCATTTATTTGTCTCCTGAAAAGTTTTTCTGGGGCCTGGACAGCACAGTCATTTTCAGCACGACCGTGCTTTTCCTGAGATCGGATTATGCCCGTCAGGCTTTGAGCGCTGCGAGCACCTCGTCCAGCATTTTCTTGGCATCGCCAAAGAGCATGCGGTTGTTTTCCTTGTAGAACAAGGGGTTGTCTACCCCGGCATAACCCGAGGCCATCGAGCGCTTCATCACGATGGAGGTCTTTGCCTTCCACACCTCCAGCACCGGCATGCCGGCGATGGGGCTGGTGGGGTCGTCCTGCGCGGCGGGGTTCACGATGTCGTTGGCGCCGATGACGATGGCCACGTCGGTGTCCGGGAAGTCCTCGTTGATCTCGTCCATCTCCATCACGATGTCGTAAGGCACCTTGGCCTCGGCCAGCAGCACGTTCATGTGGCCGGGCATGCGGCCCGCCACCGGGTGGATAGCAAAGCGCACCTGCACGCCCTTGTCGCGCAAGGTCTTCACAATGTCGTTGACCGTGTGCTGCGCCTGGGCCACCGCCATGCCATAGCCGGGCACGATGATCACGCTCTTGGCATCGCGCAGCAGCTCGGCCGTCTCGGCGGCTGTCACGGGCACCACTTCGCCCTGCGGCTCGGCGCTTTCACCGGTCTGGCCCTTCTTGGCGGGCGCGCCAGCCCCGGAGCCAAACCCCCCGGCAATCACGCTGATGAAGTTGCGGTTCATCGCGTTGCACATGATGTAGGACAGGATCGCACCCGAGGAACCTACCAGCGCACCGGTCACGATGAGCAGGTCATTGCTGAGCATGAAGCCCGTGGCCGCCGCCGCCCAGCCCGAGTAACTATTGAGCATGGACACCACCACAGGCATGTCGGCCCCGCCAATGGCCATGACCATGTGGATGCCGAACAGCAGCGCAATCGCCGTCATCACCATCAGCGGCACCATACCTTGCTCGATGGTCTCCGCGCGCAGGAACTCACGGCCAAACCAGATCACTACCAGCAGCGCCACCAGGTTGAGCCAGTGGCGGCCGGGCAGCAGTAGTGGCTTGCCGCCGATCTTGCCGTTGAGCTTGCCAAAGGCGATCAGCGAGCCACTGAAGGTGACCGCGCCAATCAGGATGCCGACATAGATCTCCACCTCGTGGATGATCTTTTCCGCGCCCTGCAGCTGGATGGAGGTATCGACATAGCTGGCAAACCCCACCAGGCAGGCCGCCAAGCCCACCAGGCTGTGCATGAGCGCCACCAGCTCGGGCATCTGCGTCATCTTGACGACCTTGGCCGCATAGAGGCCAATGCCGCCGCCAATGACCAGCGCGCCGACGATCCAGGCCACGCCCGCCGGGCTGACGCGTGGGCCAAACACGGTGGCCAGCACAGCCAGCGCCATGCCGACCATGCCGAACAGATTGCCCCGGCGGGAGGTTTCAGGATTGGAAAGCCCACCCAGGCTCAGGATGAACAAAATGGCCGCGCCCAGGTAGGCGACGGTAGCGAGACTTTGGGACATGTTCTGTGCTCCTCGTTGTTCTTGTCGTTATCGGATTACTTGCGGAACATGGCCAGCATGCGGCGCGTGACTGCAAAGCCGCCGAACATGTTGATGGCCGTGAGCACCAGGGCCGCAAAGGCCAGCCACAGGATGAGCCCGTCAGGCCGTCCGTTTACCCCCGCATCGGGCGGCGCAATCTGCACCAGCGCGCCGATGGCGATGATGCTGGAGATGGCGTTGGTCACGCTCATCAGCGGCGTGTGCAGCGCGGGCGTGACGTTCCACACCACCATGTAGCCGATGAAGCAGGCCAGCACGAACACCGTGAAGTGCCCCAGGAAGGCCACGGGCGCATAGGCGCCGACGGCCCAGAACAGCACGGCCATCACGGCAAAAACGATGGTCAGCGTCTTGGCGGACATGGGCGCGCCCGTGCCGTGGCCATGGCCCGATTTCTTTTCAACCACCGGGGCCGCTGCCTTGGGCGCGGGCGCTGGTGCCTGCTTGAGCGGCGGGGCGGGCCAGGTGATGGCGCCGTCCTTGACCACGGTGAGGCCACGGATCGCGTCGTCTTCCATGTTGACCACGGCCACACCGTCCTTGGCCTTGCACAGCTCTTCGGTCAGGCGCAGCAGGTTGGTGGCGTACAGCGTGGACGACTGCTTGGCCAGGCGCGAGGCCAGGTCGGTGTAGCCGATGATGGTCACGCCATGGCGCACCACGGCCTCGCCGGGCACGGTCAGCTCGCAGTTGCCGCCCTGCTCGGCGGCCATGTCCACAATCACGCTGCCGGGCTTCATGCTCTGCACCATCTCAGCGGTGATGAGCTTGGGCGCGGGTTTGCCGGGGATCAGCGCGGTGGTGATGATGATGTCGGCGTCCTTGGCCTGCTCAGCGTACATCTTGCGCTGCGCGGCCTGGAAGCCTTCGCTCATGACCTTGGCATAGCCGCCGCCGCCCGAGCCTTCTTCCTCGTAGTCCACCTTGACGAACTCGCCGCCCAGCGACTTGACCTGGTCAGCCACCTCGGCGCGCGTGTCGTTGGCGCGCACGATGGCGCCCAGGTTGGCGGCCGTACCAATGGCGGCAAGGCCCGCCACACCCGCGCCTGCAATGAACACCTTGGCCGGTGGCACCTTGCCTGCCGCCGTGATCTGGCCGTTGAAAAAGCGGCCAAACGCATTGGCCGCCTCGATCACTGCGCGGTATCCGCTGACCCCGGCGGTGGAGGTGAGCGCGTCCATTTTCTGGGCGCGGGACAAAGTGCGTGGCAGGCAGTCGATGGCCAGCACCGTGGCCTTCTTCAGGGCCAGCTGCTGCATCAGATCGGGGTTCTGGGCAGGCCAGATGAAGTCGATGAGGGTGGTGCCCTCGCGCATCAGCGCCACTTCCTCGCTGCTGGGCGGGCGCACCTTGAAAACGATGTCTGACGCAGCCCACAAAGCCGCCGCGTCGCCAGCGATTTGCGCGCCCGCAGCGCGGTAGGCGTCGTCGCTGAAATTGGCGGCATCTCCGGCCCCGGACTCCACGGTGACGGCAAAGCCCAGCTTGATCAGCTTCTCCACCACATCGGGCACGGTGGCCACGCGTTTTTCGCCAGGGAAGGTTTCACGCGGCACGCCAATGCGCTGCGGCTGTAACGTCGGACTTGTCTCCATGGGGATCTCCTCAAGTTTTGAAATCGTTATTCAGGACTACCAGCCTGGGAGGGAGCAGTCCGGCGCTAGCAAGGTGTGTCAAGCGCTTGATACTTGGCGATGCACCTTGCCGCAGCCGGCACGGTTCTCCTGGCACGAGCAGTCAGCCATCGTTCAGTTCATGGGCATTACCATTTGATCACGGGGACACCCATGTTCCCTCGATGCGGTGCGAGTTCCGGCGCTAAATAAACACCGCAGAGCTGCAGAACCATGGAAAACATGAAGCGGTATGACTTTGTACGAAATGGCGTCAATCATCCGATAACTGGCCAGACTGTAGCGCAGAGTTTCTTTCAAAGCATCCGTGATCATGGTTCGCACCGACACTCCATCCAAGTGGTGAAACATCCGCCGAACCCACTTTCAGACGGACTGTCGAAAAAGCTGACCATGAGCTTACATGAAGAAATACTTATCACCGTCGCGTTTTGCTGATGCGAGCGTCACCCTCCAGACAGACCGAGGGGGAACGGGCTTTCGCCGCAGCAGCTGCACGAAAAAAAGCGCCCCGCCACTTCAAGTGGCGGGGCGCTGAACGCAGACAGCAGTGGCGGTGGTCAGTTCACCACTTGGGCAAGCGCGCCGGATGCGTACTGTGCAGCAATGGTTTGCAGGCTCAGCCCCTTGATCTTGGAACCCTGGCCTTCGCAGCCAAACTCCAGGTAACGCTGTTTGCACACTTGCTTGGCCGCTTCGCGGGCGGGCTTGAGCCATTCGCGGGCGTCGAACTTGTCGGGGTTCTCGAACAGGAACTTGCGCACCGCGCCAGTCATGGCCAGGCGGATGTCGGTGTCGATGTTGATCTTGCGCACACCGTGCTTGATGGCTTCCTGGATCTCGGCCACGGGCACGCCGTAGGTTTCCTTCATCTTGCCGCCGTACTGGTTGATGATGGCCAGCAGCTCTTGCGGCACAGAAGACGATCCGTGCATCACCAGGTGGGTGTTGGGGATGCGGGCGTGGATTTCCTTGACGCGGCTGATGGCCAGGATGTCGCCTGTGGGCGGACGGCTGAACTTGTAGGCGCCGTGGCTGGTGCCGATGGCAATCGCCAGCGCGTCCAACTGGGTGGCCTTCACAAACTGGGCCGCTTCCTCCGGGTCGGTCAGCATTTGGCTGTGGTCCAGCTTGCCTTCGGCACCAATGCCGTCTTCCTCACCGGCATCACCGGTTTCGAGGTTGCCCAGGCAACCCAGCTCGCCTTCCACCGTCACGCCCACCTTGTGGGCCATGTCCACCACCTTGCGGGTGACATCAACGTTGTAGTCAAAGGAAGAAGGTGTCTTGCCGTCTTCCATCAGCGAGCCGTCCATCATCACCGAGCCAAAGCCCAGGTCGATGGCGCCCTGGCAGACCTTGGGCGAAGTGCCGTGGTCCTGGTGCATCACCAGCGGAATGTGGGGGAAGGCTTCGACCGCAGCCTGGATCAGGTGCTTGATGAAGGGCTCACCAGCGTACTTGCGGGCGCCAGCGCTGGCTTGCAGGATGACGGGTGCGCCCACTTCGTCTGCGGCGGCCATCACGGCTTGCACCTGCTCCAGGTTGTTCACGTTGAAAGCGGGGATGCCATAGCCGTTGATAGCGGCATGGTCGAGCAATTCGCGCATGGAGACGAGAGGCATGGTCGTTGGGTCCGTTGAGGGTGGTAGGAGCGCCGCGGCCACCAGGGCCGGGCATTTTTTCAGGCAGCGGTTGGTAACCGCTTGGTAACTCCGGGATTTTACCCGGCTGTGAGCAGGGACTCTCGTGCGAAATCCAGACGGTAGCAGGTGGTGAATGGCGCAGGTGCCGGGGCCTTGCCAAAACGGGCCCGGTGCACCTGCGCCACCCGCGCCACAATTTCATGGCCCAGATGCAGGCTGTCCACCGGCACAGGCGCTGCGGCCACCACATCGCCCGCAGCCACCACGCGCGCGCCGTCATCGCACACCTGCAGCCAGGCACCGTGCTCCCCACCGCCCTCGCCCATCTGCACGGCAATGCGGGTGCGCGCAGGGGTGTGCTTGAGGGCGTTTTCAATCAGGTTGCGCAGCAACAAATCCAGCAGCACCGGATGGCCTCGCACCAAGAGCGCGTCTGGCGCGCTGACTTCCAGCTCGTCGCCCCGCTGCCACGCGGCCTGGGCGTATTCGGCACACGCGGTGCGCGCCAGGGCGGCCAGGTCCACACTGGCCGTGGCGCCGTCCAGTTCGGCACGGCTGGCGCGCGCCAACGCCAGCAGCTGGTTGAGCACATGCCCTGCACGCAGGGCGTCCTGGCGAATGCGGTCCAGCGCTTGCGCCTGGGCCTCGGGCGCCAGCTCGCCCCCCAGCGCGCTGGCCTGCAGCGCAATGGACGACAGCGGCGTGCGCAACTCATGCGCCACTTCGTTGGCCAGTCGGCGTTCACGGGCCATGGCCGCCTGCTGGCGGTCCAGCAAGGTGTTGATGGAAGCCTCGACCGACTCGAACTCCTTCCAGGCGTTCTGAGAGGCCAGACGCTGGTCTGCCGCGGGGTCCAGCGCAGCCACATCGTCTGACAGGGCGTACAGCGGCTTGAGCCCCCGGCGCAAAGCCAACCCCAGGGCCAACGCCACCACCGGCAGCAGCCACAGCCCGGGCTCGATCATTTGCTCGGCAATGTCCTGGGCCAACTCGTCCCGCTCGCGTACGGCCACCAGCACCATGATTTTGCGGCTGTGATCGGCATTCCACTGCGAAAAACTGCGCCAGGCCGCGGGCGGGGCGCCCAAGTTCAGATCGGCAAACCCTTCTGTCTCGTCAAACGTTGGCACCGGCGCCGAACCGCTGGCCGCCACCACGCGGCCCTCTGCGCTCCACTGCACCACGCTCAAGGATTGCTGGTAGTCGTGTGCCTTCAAGCCGGGCAGTGGTGCCCGCTGGGTGGCATGCACCCCCTCGACAGACTCGAACGCCCGCAAATTCAGCAGCAGTGACGCGACGCTGGCCAAATGTCCGTCGGTCAGCTCATCGGCCTCGTGCACACCGGTCTGGTACCCCATGAACACGAAACTGCCCCACACCGCCACCAGCGCCCCCAGCGACCACAGCAACAGGTGCTGCGTCAGCGAAGCGCTGCGCGCTGACGGGGCGGCAGCCGGAGCGATCACGCTGCCTCCTGGGGAATGAAATAGCCCACGCCGCGCATGGTGAGAATGCTGCCGCTGCCCAGCTTGCGCCGCAGGTGGTGGATGTGCACTTCCACGGCATTGCTCTCAATGGCGGCGTCCCAGCTGTACAAACGCTCCTCAATCTGCTGGCGCGACAGCACATGCCCACGCGCCTCCAGCAACACCCGCAGCACAGAAAACTCGCGCGGCGACATTTCCACCAACTGCCCGTGCAGCCGAACGGTGCGGGCGGCGGGATCCAGCTCAATGCCGCCATGGCGGATGGTGGGGGCCGCCCGGCCCGCCGCCCGGCGCAGTAGCGCGCGCAGCCGGGCATCCAGCTCGTCGATGTCAAAAGGCTTGGCCACGTAGTCGTCGGCGCCCATATCCAGTCCCGCAATGCGTTGCTGCACCTGGTCGCGGGCGGTCACGATGAGCACCGGTGTAGCCGGGTTGGGCAAGGCTGCACCCAAGGCGCCTACCGTGGCTGGCGCCGACCGCAAGCGCTGCAACAGAACGCTGCCGTCAGCGTCAGGCAAACCCAAGTCCAGCAGCACGGCGTCAAACCGCTCGGTGCGCAAAGCGCTCCAAGCACTGGCCACGTCACCACACACATCCACGGCATAGCCGCGTTGCTGCAACGTGGTGCGCAGGCCTGCGGCGATGCCTGCATCGTCTTCAATCACCAAGATTCGCATGGCCGGATTGTCACCGCAAGCCGCGGCAAGTCCGCTTCGCGTCCATTAAGACCGGGTTAAGTGCCGCCTTTTAACGTCGCGGGCATGCAGCAATCCTCTCTTTCGGGCACACAACCGCAGTCCATTTCGCAACGCCACACCCTGGTGGTCACCTTGCTTCTCCTGGCAGCCGTGGTGGCCTGGGATGCAGGAGGGCAGGACATGGCCTGGGCGAACGCCTTTGGAACCCCCTCGGGCTTCCCTTTGCGCGAGCACTGGTTTTTTGTGCAAGTGATGCACGAAGGCGCGCGCCGCATCGGGTGGCTGGTGGTGCTGGCATTGGCGCTGAGCGTGTGGTGGCCCCTGGGAATTCTTCGCCGCCTGGACGCCAGCGAGCGCCTGCAGATGGCCCTCAGCGCCTTGCTGGGCCTGGCTGTGGTGAGCGTCATCAAAAACCTGAGCAACACCAGCTGCCCCTGGGATTTGGCGGAGTTCGGCGGCGTCGCGCGCTACGCCTCGCACTGGGCGCTGGGCGTGATCGATGGCGGAGGCGGCCGCTGCTTCCCCGGCGGTCATGCATCGGCAGGTTTTGCGTTTGTGGGGGGCTACTTTGCGCTGCGCCGCAAGCAACCCGTTGCGGCACGGTGGTGGCTAGCGGGCGCGGTGCTCATGGGCTTGGTGCTGGGTGGCTCGCAGCAGGTGCGCGGTGCGCATTTCATGAGCCACACCCTGTGGACCGGTTGGCTGTGCTGGACTACCGGCTGGCTGGTGGACTTGGCTGCCGTGGCCCTGCGCCCCCGCATTGCGGCCTTTTTGCACTCTACCCCCGCACCTGTGGCCGATTGACCGGGGCCGAAGCCCCGGTTTTTAACTGGCCACGCAGATCTTGAGCATGTTGGTGCCGCCCGGCGCCCCCATGGGCTCACCGCAGGTGATGGCGTACACATCGCCCTTTTGCACGATGTTGCGGCTCTTCAAATGGCCTTCGGCCTGCTCCAGCGCCGTGTCACGGTCCGCGCTGGTGTCCATGAGCAGCGGGCGCACGTTGCGGTACATCGCCATCTTGCGCTGCGTCGCCACCTTGGGGGTGAGGGCGTAGATGGGGATGTGGATGCGGTGGCGGCTCATCCACAGGGCCGTGGCGCCGCTGTCGGTCATCGCCACGATGGCCTTGGCGCCCAGGTGGTGGGCCGTGAACAGCGCGCCCATGGCGATGGACTGGTCAATGCGGCGGAAGGTCTGGCCGGTGAAATCAGCATCGAGCTGGTGGTCTTCGGCGGCCTCGGCGGCTGCGCAAATCTTGGCCATCTCTTCCACGGTTTCGAGCGGATAGCGCCCGGCGGCTGTTTCGGCGCTCAGCATCACTGCATCGGTGCCGTCCAGCACCGCGTTGGCCACATCGCTCACCTCGGCACGCGTGGGCACGGGGTTGGTGATCATGCTCTCCATCATCTGCGTGGCAGTGATGACCACCTTGTCCATGTCACGCGCCATGCGGATCATCTTCTTTTGCAGCGCAGGCACCGCCGCGTTGCCCACTTCCACCGCCAGATCGCCGCGCGCCACCATGATGCCGTCGCTGGCGCGCAGGATGGCCTCCAGGTGCGGAATGGCCTCGGCGCGCTCGATTTTGGCGATCAGGCCCGGCTTGTGGCGGTATTCGGCAGCGGCCACGTTGCACAGCTGGCGCGCCATTTCCATGTCGGTCGCGTTCTTGGGAAAGCTCACCGCCACGTAGTCGGCCTGAAAGCTCATGGCCGTGCGGATGTCTTCCATGTCCTTGGCCGTGAGGGCTGGCGCCGTGAGCCCCCCGCCCTGCTTGTTGATGCCCTTGTTGTTGGACAGCTCACCGCCCAGCTTGACGGTGGTGTGCACCTCTTCGCCGCGCACCGCATCCACCGTGAGCACGATCAGGCCGTCGTTGAGCAGCAGCAGGTCGCCCGCCTTCACGTCGCGGGGCAGCTCCTTGTAGTCCAGGCCCACGCCGTTGATGTCACCTGGCTCGGTGCGCGAAGCGTCCAGCGCGAACTTGGCACCGGGCTCCAGAAACACCTTGCCGTCGGCAAACTTGCCCACGCGGATCTTGGGGCCCTGCAGGTCGGCCATGATGGCCACTTCGCGCCCGGCACGCTGGGCGGCAGCGCGCACCGTGGCGGCGCGATCAATGTGGTCTTGCGCCTTGCCATGGCTGAAGTTCAGCCGCACCACGTTGACACCCGCTCGGATCATCGCCTCGAGCAGTTGCGGGTCGCTCGAAGCAGGACCCAGGGTGGCAACGATCTTGGTGGCGCGGCGAGTGGCCATGGCGAGTCTCTTTCGTGTAGATGTAATCGGGTTTCAATTTTCACACGAAACCAGTTACATCCCCGTTACCAGAAAACCCTGACGCACTCCCAGGGAACGGGCTCAGCCCCGCATCAAGGCCTCGATCTCATCGGCTTCCACCGGCACATCGCGTGTGATCAGCTCACAACCGGCCTCGGTCACCACGGCATCGTCCTCGATGCGGATGCCAATGTTCCAGAACTGCTCCGGCACGCCCTCGGCGGGGCGCACGTACAGCCCAGGCTCGATGGTCAGCACCATGCCGGGGCGCAGCACGCGGCTGGGGCGGTTAGTGATGGTCTCGCCCGAGAGCGGGTCCTTGCGTTCGCTGGCCTGGCCCACCTCGCCGGGCTCCACGTAGCTGCCGCAGTCGTGCACATCCATGCCCAGCCAGTGGCCGGTGCGGTGCATGTAAAACTGGAAGTAGGCACGCTGGTCGATCACGTCCTGGGCGGTGCCCACCTTGTTCTTGTCCAGCAGCCCCAGGTCGAGCAGGCCCTGCGCCAGCACGGCCACCGTGGCGTCGTGCGGGTCGTTGAAGCGCGCACCGGCCTTGGTGGCTGCGACGGCGGCGTCCTGGCTGGCCAGCACCAGGTCATACAGCGCGCGCTGCGGGGCGGTGAACTTGCCATTGGCCGGAAAGGTGCGGGTGATGTCGCTGGCGTAGCCGTCCAGCTCGCAGCCTGCGTCAATCAGCACCAGCTCCCCATCGCGCACCGGCGCTGCATCGGCCCGGTAGTGCAGCACGCAAGCATTGGCGCCTGCTGCGACGATGGAGCCATAGGCGGGGTATTGCGAGCCGCCTTCGCGGAACGCGTGCAGCAACTCGGCATCGAGGTGGTATTCACGCACATCCTGCCCGGCACGCAACATGCGGGCAGACCGCTGCATCGCGCGGATATGGGCCTGGGCGCTGATCTGGCTGGCGCGGCGCATGATGTCCAGTTCATGCGCGTCCTTGATGAGGCGCATCTCGTCGAGCAAGGTGCACACATCGCTTTGTTGTGCTGGGCACAGTGCTCCGTAACGCACGCGGGCGCGCACGGCGTTGAGCCAGCCCTCTACCCGCGCCGCCAGACCCGTGTGCGTGGCAAAGGGGTACCAGACGCAGCTGCGGTTTTCCAGCAGGCGGGGCAGTTGGGCATCCAGCACCCCAGAGGACTGCGCGGCATCTACCCCCAGCGCTTCGGGCGCGGCGGCGGGGCCCAGGCGGTAGCCGTCCCAGATTTCGCGCTCCAGATCCTTGGGCTGGCAAAACAGCGTGCTGTGCCCCTCGGCCGTGAGCACCAGCACTGCACCGGGCTCGGCAAAGCCGGTCAGGTAATAGAAGTAGCTGTCGTGCCGGTAGATGAAGTCCGTGTCGCGGTTGCGCGGGCGTTCAGGCGCGGTGGGGATGATGGCGATGCCGCCGGCGCCCAGCATCGAGGCGAGGCGGGCACGGCGCTGGGCGTAGATGGATTGCGTTGCATTCATGTGTACATTTTGAGCCCAACTGGCGCGCCCCCGGATATGTCACAGAGAATCTGCGCCCATTGGTCCAGCGGTTGAAGGCCCTCCGCTGCCTGGCGCCGCAGCTCCTCTTTCCATCGATACGCATTCATGCTGAACTTTTTTCTGTCAACTTTCGTGCCCGCGCTCGGGGTGGTGCTCACGGCCGCCCTGCTGGTCTACGGCGTTTACTACCGCTGGGTGGATGTGCCCCAGAAGTGGCTGCTGACCCGGGAGGCCCTGGTGGCGCTCATCGTGGTGGCAGGCCTGTGCGATGTGTGGCTGGGCGTGCGCGCCTACCTGTCCCACACGGAAAAGCAGACCTGGCAAGACAGCGCTGCCGTACGCGCCAGCCGCGAACGCTTCGTGCTGACCCAGGATTTCCAATACGGCGAACTGCTCATCCCGGCAGGCAGCCTCATCAACCGCACAGACCCCTTTGACCGGGGCGAACCCCACCGCCCTCTGGCCCTGCATGGCCTGGACGCCGTGCGTTTTGCTCAGCCGGTGGAGGTGGCTGGCGTGCTGGCCACCGCCTTGCAGGTGGTGCCCATGCGGGTGGAGCTGGCCGACAACCAGCGCATCGGGCCGGTGCACCGCTATGACACGGCCACGCAGACCTGGGTGCCCAACAAGGTCATGCCCACACTGCAGTGCCGCAAGGGCCAGATCGCCCTGTTCCAGGTGCCGCACATCCCCTACGACCTGCAAGCCGAAGTGGGCAAGCCGCCGCCAGATGGCCCGGACGCCCGTTTTGCGCCCAGCCAGTGGCTGTTTCGCGGTTGCGAAAACGGCCCTGTGACCGTCCAAGCGGCCTACAACGCCGCCCAAGCCGCTTCCACGCCATGACCCTACGCAGCTGGCAACGCCGGGCGCCGGCAGCGTGCCCGTTCAGCGGTTGAGTTCGGCCAGGCGCTCGGGCGTGCCCACATCCGTCCAGCGCCCGGTGTAAATGGAAGCCCCCACGCGCCCCTGGTCCATGGCGCGGCGCAGCAAGGGGGCCAGCGGGACGGCCATGCCTGCCGGGTTGCCCGGCGGGATATCGCACCAGGGGGCAGCCAACAACTCGGCGCGCAACAGCGCGATGGTGCTGTAGGTGTAGCGCGGCGCGGGGTCGTCGGCCGGCAGGTTCAGCGCCAGGCCGGTGGCAGAGAGCCCGAAGTCACCGCGCGGGTTGTGGGCGGGGTTGGGCACCAGCCACAGGTGGGCGAGGTGGCCGCTGGCCTCGAAGGCCTGCACGGCCTGGGCATCGAACACGAAATCGGGCGCAAACACATCGCCTGCGGCCAGCCAGAACACCGGCCCCAGTTGCGGCAGCGCGCGGGCAATGCCGCCTGCGGTTTCCAGCGCCCCGCCAAAGTCCAAGCCCTCGTGGGAGTATGAAATTGATAGCTGATGGCGCTTATCCGGTGCGCCCTGCAGGCCAAAATGGCTTGAAAACCGTTCGCTGATCTGCTCCCCCAGCCAGGCTGTGTTGATCACCGCCCGGTTCACCCCCGCCTGCGCCAGCGCCTGCAAATGCCACTGCAGCAGCGGCAGGCCCTGCACCTCCAGCAGCGGCTTGGGGCAGGTGTCGGTCAGGGGGCGCATGCGCTCCCCACGGCCAGCGGCCAGCAGCATGGCGGGTACCTGGTGAACAGGGGCTGCGGTAAGGGTCGAACTCATGGAACAAGGCTTTCGGGCGCAGGGCGCAACTCGCCGCGTTGCAGGGCGTGGCGCTGCACGGTGGTGGCCTCCAGCAGCGCCAGCAGGGCATTCATCAGGGCATGGGCCTTGGCGCTGTGGTCGGCGCCAAAGTTGCACACATACACATCCAGCGTGACGGCGGCCTGCTCGGGCCAGGTGTGCACGCACAGGTGCGACTCGGCCAGCAGCACCGTGGCCGTCACGCCGCCGGGCCCGTGGGCCGTGGCAGGAAAGGTGTGAAAAACCTGCCCCACCGCCTGCAGGCCACTGGCGGCCACGGCATCCAGGCAGGCGCGGCCCAAGGCATCGGCATCGGTGAGCCAATGCGGCGCGCAGCGGCATCCGTGGAGGTCGGCAGTGAGGTGCAATCCATGCATGGGCATGCAATGTAGTGCATCACCTAGTGCATCACCCACCGGGCCTGCCATGCTGCCGCCGCGTGCCGGGCGAAGTGCCCACTGCGGCCCCGGTAAAATAAGCGGTTTCCCTGATCCCCACCCACCAGCACCCCCACAACCCATGGCCAACACCCAGCAATCCCAACAAATGGCCAATGCGATCCGCGCATTGGCCATGGACGCCGTTCAACAAGCCAACTCCGGCCACCCCGGCGCGCCCATGGGCATGGCCGACATGGCCGTGGGCCTGTGGGCTCGCCACCTCAAGCACAACCCCACCAACCCCCAGTGGTTTGACCGCGACCGTTTTGTGCTGAGCAACGGCCACGGCTCGATGCTGATCTACTCGCTGCTGCACCTCACGGGCTACGACCTGCCCATGAGCGAGCTGAAGAACTTCCGCCAGCTGCACAGCAAGACCGCAGGCCACCCCGAGGTGGGCGTGACCCCCGGCGTGGAAACCACCACCGGCCCACTGGGCCAGGGCATCACCAACGCCGTGGGCTTTGCGCTGGCTGAAAAGCTGCTGGCTGCCGAGTTCAACCGCGACGGCCATGCCATCGTTGACCACAACACCTACGCCTTCCTGGGCGACGGCTGCCTGATGGAAGGCATCAGCCAGGAAGCGATTTCGCTGGCAGGCGCCTGGAAGCTGAACAAGCTGATCGCCCTGTATGACGACAACGGCATCTCCATCGACGGCCAGGTGGCCCCCTGGTTTGCAGACAACACCGCCCTGCGTTTCGTGTCCGCCGGCTGGAACGTGATCGGCCCCATCGACGGCCACGACGCCGACAAGGTGGCAGACGCCATTGCCGAAGCCAAGAAGCAGACCGAGCGTCCTTCGCTCATCATCTGCAAGACCCACATCGGCAAGGGCAGCCCCAACCGCGCCAACACCGCCAAGGCCCACGGCGAGCCCCTGGGCGCCGAAGAAATCAAGCTCACCCGCGAAGCCCTGGGCTGGACCAGCGAGCCCTTCGTGATTCCTGAAGACGTGTACGCCGGCTGGGACGCCAAGGCCAGCGGCCAGAAGGCCGAAGCCGCCTGGAACGACCGCTTTGCTGCCTACAGCAAGGCTTTCCCCGAGCTGGCTGCCGAATTCACCCGCCGCATGAAGGGCGAGCTGCCTGCCCAGTTTGCCCAGGTGGCCGTGGACACCGTGGTGGCCGCCCACACCAAGGGCGAGACCGTGGCCAGCCGCAAGGCCAGCCAGCTGGCGCTGGAAGCCTTCACCGCTGCTCTGCCCGAGCTGCTGGGCGGCTCGGCAGACCTGACCGGCTCCAACCTCACCAACACCAAGAGCACGCCCAACCTGCGCTTTGACGCAGCGGGCGCCGTGGTCAAGAACGAAGCTGGTGTTGGCGGCCGCCACATCAATTACGGCGTGCGCGAGTTCGGCATGGCCGCCATCATGAACGGCGTGGCGCTGCATGGTGGCTTCATCCCCTACGGCGGCACCTTCCTGACCTTCAGCGACTACAGCCGCAACGCCATCCGCATGGCCGCGCTGATGAAGCAGCGCGTGATCCACGTGTTCACGCACGACTCCATCGGCCTGGGCGAAGACGGCCCCACGCACCAGTCCATCGAGCATGTGGCCAGCCTGCGCCTGATTCCCAACCTGGACGTGTGGCGCCCTGCCGACACGGTGGAAACCGCCGTGGCCTGGAGCGTGGCTCTGTCCAACCGCACCAAGCCCACGGCGCTGGCCCTGTCGCGCCAGAACCTGCAACACCTCTCGGCCGCAGCGCCCAAGCGCGTGCTGGGCGACATCAGCCGGGGCGCGTATGTGCTCTCCGAACCCGCTGACGTGGGCATCAAGAAGAAGCCCCAGGCCGTGATCATTGCCACCGGCTCTGAAGTGCAACTGGCCCTGAAGGCGCAGCGCCTGCTGGCCGACAAGAAGATCGCCGTGCGCGTGGTCTCCATGCCCAGCACCACCACGTTTGACCGCGAAGACGCCAAGTACAAGAGCAGCGTGCTGCCCGCTGGCGTGCCCCGCGTGGCCGTGGAAATGGGCGTGACCGACGGCTGGTGGAAGTACGGCTGCGCCGCCGTGGTGGGCATCGACACCTACGGTGAATCGGCCCCCGCGCCTGTGCTGTTCAAGCACTTCGGCTTCACCGAAGAAAACGTGGCCGACACGGTGCTGGTCGCCATCGGCGCGGCACGCCTGAAGCCCGCCAAGAAGGCCCGCTGACACTCCTCCTGCCCGCTGTGCCCCGCTGCCAGCGGGTGCGTGGCGGCAGGTTCCTGATTTCGACTTTGCAACCTTGGAGAGACTACAAGCTATGACGATCAAGATTGGTATCAACGGTTTCGGCCGTATCGGCCGCAACGTGCTGCGCTCGGCCATCCAGAACTTCAGCGACATCGAAGTCGTTGGCATCAATGACCTGCTGGAGCCCGACTACCTGGCTTACATGCTGCAGTACGACTCGGTGCATGGCCGCTTCCAGGGCACTGTGGCCGTGGAAGGCAACACCCTCATCGTCAACGGCAAGAAGATCCGCCTGACACAAGAGCGCGACCCCGCCAACCTGAAGTGGAACGAAGTCGGCGCTGATGTGGTGATCGAATCCACCGGCCTGTTCCTGGACAAGGCCTCAGCCCAGAAGCACATCGACGCAGGCGCCAAGAAGGTCATCCTGTCGGCTCCTTCCAAGGACGACACGCCCATGTTCGTGTTCGGCGTGAACCACGACACCTACGCTGGCCAAGCCATCGTCTCCAACGCCTCGTGCACCACCAACTGCCTGGCCCCCGTGGCCAAGGTACTTCATGATAAGTGGGGCATCAAGCGCGGCCTGATGACCACCGTGCACGCAGCCACTGCCACGCAAAAGACCGTGGACGGCCCATCGAACAAGGACTGGCGCGGCGGCCGCGGCATTCTGGAAAACATCATCCCTTCCAGCACTGGCGCTGCCAAGGCCGTGGGCGTGGTGATTCCTGCGCTGAACAAGAAGCTGACCGGCATGTCCTTCCGCGTGCCCACCTCCGACGTGTCGGTGGTGGACCTGACGGTGGAGCTGGACAAGGCTGCCACCTACGACGAGATCAAGGCCGAGATGAAGGCCCAGTCCGAAGGCGCCCTGAAGGGCGTGCTGGGCTACACCGAAGACAAGGTGGTGGCCACCGACTTCCGTGGCGACACCCGCACTTCGATCTTCGACGCTGACGCCGGCATCGCGCTGGACGGCACCTTCGTGAAGGTCGTGAGCTGGTACGACAACGAATGGGGCTACTCGAACAAGTGCCTGGAAATGGTGCGCGTGGTGACTGCCAAGTAAGGCACCCCAAGCTGCCTGCGAAACGCGCCCCGAGGGGCGCGTTTCTCTTTGGTAGGTCACCTTGGCAGGAATGCATCACGCAGCCCGCCTACGCAGCATCGGTGCGCGCGCCTACAGCCGCAAGGTGTGTTCAACGGCAGCATAGGGTCAGTTCTGTTCTCTTGTCGCCCATGAACCTACAACGCCTTTATCGCCTGGCCCGCAAAGCCGTCATGGCCTGGATGGATGACTTTGCCCCGAGCATGGGCGCGGCGATTGCGTACTACACCGTGTTTTCCATCGCCCCCCTGCTGGTGATCGTGATTGCCGTGGCAGGCGCGCTGTTTGGGCGCGAGGCGGTCCAGGGCGAAATCGTGGGGCAATTGCAAGGGCTCATCGGCCAGGACGCTGCCGTGGCCGTGCAAGCGCTGGTGCGGGCTGCCAGCGAGCCCACGCGCGGCCTGGTGGCGGGTCTGATCAGTGGCGTGGTGCTGCTGGTGGGTGCCACCACCGTGTTTGCCGAATTGCAAAGCGCGCTCGACCGCATCTGGCATGTGCCGCAGCGGGCCAAGCCTTCGGGCCTATGGGCCGTGCTGCGCGCGCGGGTGCTGTCGTTCGGGCTGATCCTGGGGCTGGCCTTTCTGCTCATCGTGTCCCTGGTCATCAGCGCGGGGGTGGCGGCCCTGGGCGGCTGGGCCAGCGGCCTGTGGCCGGCCTGGGAGGTGACGCTGCAAGCCCTGAACACCCTCATTGCGGTAGGCGCCACCACCGTGCTGTTCGCGATGATTTTCAAGTTCATGCCCTCGGTGCCACTGCAATGGCATGACGTGTGGGTGGGCGCTGCCGTGACGGCTGTGCTGTTCGAGCTGGGCAAATTCGCCATCGGCTACTACCTGGGCAAGAGCGGCGTGAACGAAACCTATGCAGCAGCCGGTTCGCTGGTGGTGGTACTGGCCTGGGTGTACTACGCCGCACAGATCTTTCTGCTGGGGGCCGAGTTCACCAAGGTGTATGCCGACGAGCGCGGCAGCGCAGTGGGCAAGCGTGCGGTGGCCGCCACGCAGACCGGCGCTTTGGTGGCGGCAGCAGGCTCAGACATCACCGCCGACATGCTGCCCGCCACACCTGCGGGCACTGCCTCGCCCGCAGCGCACAGCGACGTGCTGCAGGCGCAAGTGCAAATATTGGAGCAGCGCACCGGCCAGCAGCGTGCGCAATTGTGGGCGCTGGCTGCGCTGGTACTGGCACAGCAGGTGCGCTGGCATTGGCATCGCCGCAAAACGCGTCGCGCGCCGCGCCCTTAGCAACATCAACCCATCAGGCCTGCAAAGGGGCCACGCGCAGGGGGTGGGGAGGCTCGGCAGGCATCTGGGCCACATGCACGGTGCGGGCGGGCAAGGCAAATTTCACGCCCATGGCGGCCAGCTCGCGCATCAAGCCCAGGTTCAGGGTCTGCTGCAGGTCCATGTACAGATTGAAGCCCGGGTCCTTCACGATGTAGACCACCTCAAACTCCAGCGCGCTTTGCCCAAAGGCCTTGAAGTGCGCCCGGTCGAACTCCAGCTGCGGCTGGGCTTCTACCAGCCGCTGCACCACGCCTGGGATGGCCTCGACCTGTTCGATGGGCGTGTCGTAAGGCACGCCAAAGCCGAACACGATGCGGCGGCGCTGCATGGGGCGATAGTTGCTGATGGTCTGCTTGAGCAGGTCGGTGTTGGACATCACCACCTCCTCGCCCTGCAGGCTGCGGATGCGGGTGGTCTTGAGGCCAATCATCTGCACCGTGCCCGCCACGTTGCCCACCACCACAAAGTCGCCCACCTGGAACGGCTTGTCCACCGCGATGGACAGCGATGCAAACAAATCCCCCAGGATGTTCTGCACCGCCAGGGCCACCGCAATGCCGCCCACCCCCAGGCTGGCAATGAAGGCCGTGATGTTCACCCCCAGGTTCGACAGGATGGCCAGCAGCACCACGCTCCACAGCAAGGTGCGCAGCCCCCACGACATGAGCGTGGCCGAAGCGCTCACCTGCGTCATGCCCGAAGACGCGTGCTGCGCAAGGTAGTGCCGCACCCCGATGCCGATGGCGCGCATGCCCCACAAGCCCATCTGCAGCGCCACGGCCACAAACCACAGCTGGCTCAGCCGGTTTTCCCAGCGCCCGGGCAGATCGAGAAAACTGGCGCCCACCAGCAGCGCCGCCACCAGCATCAGGAAGCGGCTGGTGCCTTCCAGCACATCCACCAGCGCACGGGCCACCCCGCTGTGCGACTGGCTGGCCCACGCACGGGCACGGCCGGTCAACAGGCTCAGCGCCAGCAATATGCCCAGATAGGTGGCCACCCCCGCCAGCACGGCGATCAGCAAGCTCCACAGCGGCACGCCCGCAAAAGTGGTCTCCTGAACCCAGGAAAGAAAGGCGGATGGTGGCATGCAGGGTTCTCCTTGTGTGTAGCGTTGGCAAAGACCACGCCCAGGAACCACGGGGAGCACCAGGGCAGGCAGCCTTTCAGCATGCCCGCGCATCGCGCACAACACCATCCGCAGTGCTTGCAAATGTTTGTAGGACATATCCCACAACCCAAGGCACAGGCGGCGCTGGCCTCGGTCTTTTCACCCATGCGATGGGCGGGGCGAAGCCCGGCCAACCGCGAAGGGGCAACACCCAATGGATGCTGTCTCAGACGCCTGTGCGCTCCGCGTAGGCCTCGGTATCCACTTCGCTGGCGTTCTGCGGGTTGTAGCGGTTGCCCACCACAGTGCGCTCGTTGATCAGCGCTTCCAGCCGCTCGATGACAGCGCTGCCGAGCTGCACCTGCACAGCCCCCAGGTCGTCGTGCAGATGCTCCACACTGGTCGTGCCCGGGATGGGGATGATGTCCTGCCCCTTGTGCAGCAACCAGGCCAGCGCCAGTTGCGCGGGGGTGCAGCCCACTTCGGCCGCGATGGCACGGTAGCCTGCCAGCAATTGCAGGTTGGCTGCATACGCCTCGGGCGCAAAGCGCGGCATGCCACGGCGGATGTCCTTGGCGTCCAGCGTGCCCACATCGGTGAGGTCGCCACACAGAAAGCCCCTGCCCACCGGGCTGAAGGCCACAAACGCCACGCCCAGTTCACGGCAGGCGTCGAGCACCGCAATCTCGGGGTTGCGCGTCCACAGCGAATATTCGGTTTGCAGGGCTGCAACGGGGTGCACGGCATGGGCGCGGCGCAGCGTGGCGGCAGACACTTCCGACAGGCCAATGCTGCGGATCTTGCCCGCGCGCACCAGGTCGGCCAGCGCGCCCACGCTGTCTTCAATCGGCACGCTCTTGTCCCAGCGGTGCAGGTAATAAAGGTCAATCACATCGGTCTGCAGGCGGCGCAGGCTGTCTTCGCAGGTCTGGCGCAGCGTGGCGGGGCGCCCGTCAATCTCGCGCACCAGCTTGCCGTCGCCATTCACATCCACGCCCTGCATGCCGCACTTGCTGGCCAGGGTGAAGCGGTGGCGGTGCGGCTTCATCACCCGGCCCACCAGGGTTTCGTTGGCGCCAAAGCCGTATAGCGCCGCCGTGTCGAACAAGGTCACGCCCGCATCCAGCGCGGCCAGCAGCACACGCTCGCCCTGCTCAGCGCTGACCGGGGCGCCATAGGCGTGCGAGAGGTTCATGCAGCCCAGGCCAATGGCGCTGACCTGGAAAGGGCCCAAAGCACGTTGTTGCATCACATCTCCGATATCTAATGAAAAACGCCCGCAGCGTTTGATCTACGGGCGTTAGCAGCTACTGAATCAATAGCAGCATCAAACCAGTTGCTGCTCCAGATCATGCAACACCTGGTAGCAAGGCAGCACCTGCGCCACGCTGGCGTTGGGCTCGCGGCCTTCGCGGATGGCGGCGAAGAACTCGCGGTCTTGCAGCTCAATGCCGTTCATCGACACATCCACCTGGCTCACATCGATCTTCTCTTCCTTGCCGTTCACCAGATCGTCGTAGCGGGCGATGTAGGTGGCGGTGTCGCCGATGTAGCGGAAGAAGGTGCCCAGCGGGCCGTCGTTGTTGAAGCTCAGGCTCAGCGTGCAAATCGCACCGTTGGCCGCCTTGAGCTGGATGCTCATGTCCATGGCAATGCCCAGATCCTTGTGGATGGGGCCCTGGATGGCGTTGGCTTTGACGATGGGGCTGCCCGCCTGGTAGGCGAACAGGTCCACCGTGTGGGCGGCGTGGTGCCACAGCAGGTGGTCCGTCCAGCTGCGGGGCTGGCCCAGGGCGTTCATGTTGGTACGGCGGAAAAAGTAGGTTTGCACATCCATCTGCTGGATGTTGAACTCGCCCGCCTTGATTTTCTTGTGCACGTACTGGTGGCTGGGGTTGAAGCGGCGGGTGTGGCCGCACATGGCCACCAGGCCCGTCTGCTTTTGCAGGTTCACCACCGCCTGGCCTTCGCTCAGGATGTCGCACAGCGGGATTTCCACCTGCACATGCTTGCCCGCTTCCAGGCAGGCAATGGACTGGCTGGCGTGCATCTGCGTGGGCGTGCACAAGATCACGGCGTCCACTTCCTTGATGGCCAGGCTGTCGGCCAGATCGGTGGTGACGTGCTTAATACCGTACTTGTCGGCTACTTCCTGGGTCTTGGCCAGGTCGCGGCTGATGAGGGAGACGACTTCGACGCCGTCAATGTTCTTGATGCCGTCCAGGTGCTTGATGCCGAAGGCGCCCGCGCCGGCGAGTGCGACTTTGATGGTCATGGGGTGATGTCCTTTGGGATTCGGTTCAGTTCTCAAGAATCAGGTGGCCCACGGCGGTGTTGGACGCGGGCACATGGTAGAAGCGGTGCGCCACTTTGGGGGCCGGGCCCCCGGCCACATCGGCCATCGCACCACGGGCGATGAGCCACATCACCAGCTCAATGCCCTCGCTGCCCGCCTCGCGCACGTAGTCGATGTGCGGCACTTCCGAGCAAGCGGCAGGGTCGTTGATAAGCTGGTCAAGCCAGGCGTTGTCCCACTCGCGGTTGATGAGGCCTGCGCGTGCGCCCTGCAACTGGTGGCTCATGCCCCCGGTGCCCCAGATGTGCACGTTCAGGTCTTCGTCGTAGCTCTCCACCGCGCGGCGGATGGCCTGCCCCAGCTGAAAGCAGCGGCGGCCACTGGGCACGGGGTACTGCACCACGTTCACCGCAAACGGAATCACCGGGCAGGGCCAGGCACCGGTCTGGGGATGCTGCTCGCCGCACATCAGCGACAGCGGCACCGTCAGTCCGTGGTCCACATCCATCTTGTTGACGATGGTGAGGTCAAAGTCTTGCTGAATCACGCTTTGCGCGATGTGCGAGGCGAGTTCGGGGTGACCGATCACCTTGGGCACCGGGCGCGGTCCCCAGCCCTCGTCGGCGGGTTGGTACTCGGCGGCGGTGCCGATGGCGAACGTGGGAATCAAGTCCAGGCTGAAGGCCGTGGCGTGGTCGTTGTAGACGAGGAAGATGACATCGGGCTTGTGGTCCTTCATCCATTGCCTGGAGAAGTCGTAGCCTGCAAACAATGGCTTCCAGTAGTCTTCTTGCGTTTTGCCCAGGTCCATGGCCGCGCCAATGGCGGGGACGTGCGATGTGTAAACGGATGCGGTAATGCGTGCCATGGTGTTCAGTCTTTCTGGGCCTGCCCGGCCTTGCCTTGCGGCTGGCGGTGCGCCTGGGCATCGCCGTCTTCGCCGATGTAGCGGTTGCCTTCGGCACTGCGGCCACCGCCGATCATCATGGCGCGGTATTCCTCTTCGGTCATGCCGGTCATGGAGCCCGCCATTTGCTGGAAGCTCTTGCCATCGGTCGCACCGATCTTGGCCAAAAAGTAGATGTTGCCGCCGGTGCGCATACACCAGTTGAGGTCGCGGGCCAGCACGGCCTGCTTCTGCTCTTCGGTCATCGCCCATTCGTCCAGATAGGCGCGCTCGTTGGCCTTGAAGCGCTCGCGGTTCTCGGCCTTCATCAGGCTCATGCAGAACTGGTTGAGCCAGTAGCCTTTGCGGCTTTGCTCCGCATCAAAGATGATGGTGCCAGGCACGTCCTGGTAGGGTTTGTCGAGTGCCATCTCAGACCTCCTCGGGCCAGTAAAGCTTCATAGGGTTGGTGACCAGCAGCTTCTGCTGCAGCTCGGCCGTGGGCGCAATGTGCGGGATGAAGTCCACCAGCAGGCCGTCGTCGGGCATGTGGTCCTTGAGGTTGGGGTGCGGCCAGTCGGTGCCCCACAGCACGCGGTCAGGAAACTCCTGCACCACGCGGCGCGCAAAGGGCACCACGTCCTGGTATGCAGCCTGTTCGCCGTTCAGGGCCTTGGGGCCGGTCACGCTCAGGCGCTCGGGGCAGCTCACCTTGCTCCACACGTTTTGGTGCTCACGCATGAACTTGAGGAACAGCGCGAACTCTTCGCTGTCCACGCCCTTGCTCACATCCGGGCGACCCATGTGGTCCACCACCACGGTGGTGGGCAGGCGGGTGAAGAAGTCCCACAGCTCGGGCAGGTCCACCGCCTCAAAGTAGATCACCACATGCCAGCCCAGCTTGGCAATGCGGCCTGCAATCTCCATCAGCTCGTCCTTGGGCGTGAAGTCCACCAGGCGCTTGACGAAGTTGAAGCGCACACCGCGCACGCCTGCGGCGTGCAGCTGTTGCAGTTCCTCATCGGTGACGCTGCGCTTGACGGTGGCCACGCCACGCGCCTTGCCGCCACTGGCCAGGCAGGCATCCACCATGGCGCGGTTGTCTGCGCCGTGGCAGGTGGCCTGCACGATCACGTTGCGGGCAAAGCCCAGGTGGTCGCGCAGCGCAAACAGCTCGTGCTTGCTGGCATCGCAAGGCGTGTACTTGCGCTCGGGCGCGTACGGAAACTCCGCACCGGGGCCGAACACATGGCAGTGGGCGTCCACCGCGCCAGCGGGCAGCTGAAAGCGGGGCTTGGCAGGGCCGGTGTACCAGTCGAGCCAGCCGGGGGTTTTGGTGAAGCCTTCGGCTTGGGTGAAGACCTCCGCTCTGGTGAATTCGCTCATTCGCGTGCTCCTTGGATTCTTGCCGGCTCGCAGGTCAGTCGAGCGAGACGTTGGCTTGGCGGATCACGTCGCCAAAGCGCTTGGCTTCGTCCTTGACGAACTGGTCGAACTGCGCACGCGTGGTGGGGAAGGGTTCGTAGCCAAAGGTCTTGAACTTCTCCGTCACATCGGGGCCGGTCAGGGCCTGCTCGATGTCGCGCTTGATCTTGTCGGTGACGGCAGCGGGCAGGCCGGGCGGCACGGCAATGGCGTTCCAGCCGGTCACGGCAAAGTCCTTGGGGCCGCCGGATTCGGCCACGGTGGGCACGTCGGGGAACTCGGGCGAGCGCTGGGGCGCGGCCAGGGCCAGCAGGCGCAGCTTGCCAGCGCGGTACAGCGGGCCCGCAGTGGCGGCGCTGCCCATCGCAAAGTTGATATCGCCTGTGGAAACCGAGGTGTAGAGCTGCGTGGTCTCCTTAAAGATCACATGCTCCATCTGCGTGCCGGTCATGCTCTCGAACAGCTCAGAGCCCAGGTGCACCGGGTTACCCACCGACCACGAGCCGTAGTTGAGCTTGCCAGGGCGCGCCTTGGCGTCGGCCACCACGTCAGCCACGGTCTTGTAGGGGCTGTTGGTGCCCACGGTGAAGAAGAAGTAGGTGCGAAACAGCGGCAGCAGGGTGTCGAAATCCTTGGCCGTGTCGTAGGGCAGCTTCTTGAACAGGCTGGGGTAGGCGGCCAGGTGCACGTTGTCGAGCACGATAAGGTCATGCCCGTCCTTGGCGCCGCGCTTGAAGGCATCGATTGCAATGAAGCCGTTGCCGCCGGGGCGGTTTTCCACCACCACCGACTGGCCCCAGGTTTTGGAGAGCTTGTCAGCCACCAGACGCGCCACGCCATCGGGGCCGCCGCCCACCGGGAAGGGGGTGATGATGCGCACAGGCTTGGTGGGGAACTGCTGCGCGGCGGCCCACTGGGGCGCCAGCCCCAGGGTGGCGGCCAGGCCCACAGCCAGGGCGGCGGTGCGGCGGTTCAGGGTTGCGAAAGTTGCCACGGGATGTCTCCTTGATGTAATTACTATTAATTTGATAGCTGCTTGCGCTTTATTCATAAGCGCTACAGGCCTTTTTTACTTGAAATTGCTTGCAGACAGACAGGTCAGTCGATGTAGCGCAGGCCCTTCTTTTCCAGTGGCTCGCGCATCTTGTACATGTCCAGCCCCAGCACGCCGCTGGCCAGCTTGGCGCGCTTTTCGCCTTCCAAGCTCTCGCGCTTCTGCGCAGCTTCCAGCGTCTGTACCGCCCGGGCAGCGGGCACGCACACAATGCCGTCATCGTCTGCCACGATCACATCGCCCGGCGTGACCAGCATGCCGGCGCACACCACAGGGATGTTCACCGAGCCCAGGGTTTCCTTGATGCAGCCCTTGCTGGAAATGCACTTGCTCCACACCGGAAAATTCATTTCGTTGAGGGTCTTCACATCGCGCACACCGGCATCGATGATGAGCGCCCGTGCGCCACGCGCCTGGAAGGATGTGGCCAGCAGGTCGCCAAAGTAGCCATCGGTGCACTCGGCGGTGATGGCGGCCACCACGATGTCGCCGGGCTGGATCTGCTCGGCCACCACATGCATCATCCAGTTGTCGCCGGGGTGCAGCAGCACCGTCACGGCCGTGCCGCTGACCTGCACGCCACTCTGGATGGGGCGCATGTAGGGCTTGAGCAGGCCCACGCGGCCCATGGCCTCGTGCACGGTGGCAGAGCCCAGGGCTGCGAGGCCATCGGCGGCTGCGCGGTCGGCGCGGGTGATGTTGCGGTAGACAACGCCCAGTTCGTACATGTCAGAGCCCCTTTGCTTTCAGGCGTGAATCGAGTCGGGAGAACACGCGGCGCGTGTTGGCTTCGTAGATCTGGTGCTTGTCGTCAGCGCTCAGAAGGGTGCTGGCCTCGATGTAGCGCTTGGTGTCGTCGTAGTAGTGACCGGTGGTGGGGTCGATGCCGCGCACCGCGCCGATCATTTCGCTGGCAAACAGCACGTTCTTCACCGGGATCACGGTGTTGAGCAAGTCAATGCCGGGCTGGTGGTACACGCAGGTGTCGAAGTACACGTTGTTCAGCAGGTGCTCTTGCAGCAGGGGCTTCTTCATCTCCTGCGCCAGGCCCCGGAAGCGGCCCCAGTGGTAGGGCACCGCGCCGCCGCCGTGCGGAATCAGGAACTTGAGCGTGGGGAAGTCCTTGAACAGATCACCCTGGATGAGCTGCATGAAGGCCGTGGTGTCAGCATTCAGGTAGTGCGCGCCAGTGGTGTGAAAGCACGCATTGCAGCTGGTGCTCACGTGGATCATGGCGGGCAGGTCGTACTCCACCATCTTTTCGTAGATGGGGTACCAGCGCTTGTCGGTCAGCGGCGGGCTGGTCCAGTGGCCGCCGGAGGGGTCGGGGTTCAGGTTGATGCCGACGGCGCCATATTCCTTCACGCACTTTTCCAGCTCGGGAATGCAGGTGACCGGATCGACGCCGGGGCTTTGCGGCAGCATGGCCACGGGCACGAAGTGGTCGGGGAACAGCGTGGAGACGCGGTAGCACAGCTCGTTGCAGATAGCAGCCCAGGTGCTGGACACATTGAAGTCACCGATGTGGTGGGCCATGAAGCTGGCACGCGGGCTGAACAGCGTGATGTCGCTGCCGCGCTCTTTCATCAGCTTGAGCTGGTTGGTCTCGATGGACTCGCGCAGTTCGTCGTCGCTGATCTTCAGGTCCGCCACTTTGGGCATGGCTGCGGGGTCTTGGATGCCAGCGATCTGCGCGTTGCGCCAGTTCTCCAGCGCCTTGGGGGCCGTGGTGTAGTGGCCGTGGCAGTCGATGATGAGGCTCATGAAGGGCTCCTTGGATGCTTGGAATCGGTATATCAGGTCGGCGCGCGGCTAAGCGGGCTCCATGCCCTGGCGGCGTTTGGCGGGCGCCGCCTGCGGGGACGCCATGAACGCCAGCAGCGCCTGCGCGGCCGCGGGCTGGGCGGCGGCTGTGGCCACCGCGCCCGAGAACGTGGTGGTGATCTGGATGGGCTCTGGCAGCGGCCCGGCCAGCGTGATGCCTGGCACGTGCAGCAATTCACTCAGCTGCTGAAAGCCCAGCTCCACCTCGCCGCGCGCCACCAGCGTGCCCACGGGCACGCCCGGTGGGGCCTGAACAATGCGGGGCGCAATTTCTTGCGCAATGCCCCAGCGCTCGAACAGCCGGGCCAGCGCCACACCGCTGGGGCCGGTGGAATAGCTGAGGCTGCGGGCCGCCAGCACCGCGCGACGCACGGCGTCTTCCGAGGCCAGGTCGGGCACGGGGGCGCCTTCGCGCACTGCCACGGCCACGCCGGAATGCACCAGATCAACCTTGCTGCCCGCCCGCACATGGCCCGAGGCCGCGAGCTTGTCGATGGCGTCCGAGGCGAGGATGACCACGTCAAACGCCTCACCCGCCTGCACGCGCCGGGCGGCATCCACCCCGCCTACGGATTCGATGTGCACCGGGTCGGCCGATTGCTGCGCATAGGCGGCCACCAGCTCTGCCAGCACCTGGCGGGTGGCCATGGACGAAATGCCTTGGAGGGGGGTAGCCATGCGTCTCCTGTGGATGCGGTGCGGCCGGAGTAGGCGCTGCGGCGCCTGCCTGACCCGTGAAAAGGCTTGATTGTGGTCATGGCGCGGCCCGTGCGACAGCATGCCAAGCCACTACCAGATATACCATTCTGTGATGGCCAAATGGCAGATATTCCAATAACCATAGCTGCCGACCCGCCGCAGCCTACCGGGAGAGCCCCATGGACTTGAAACAGATCGAATACTTTGTGCGCGTGGCAGAGCTGGGCAGCTTTACCCGGGCTGCCGTCGTGCTGAACATTGCCCAGCCCGCCCTGAGCCGCCAGGTGCGCCTGCTGGAGGTGGAGCTGCGCCAGAACCTTCTGGTGCGCAACGGGCGCGGCGCCATTCCCACCGAGGCCGGCAAGCTGCTGCTGGAGCATGGGCGCGGCATCCTGCACCAGGTGGAGCGGGCACGCGAAGAGCTGGGCCGGGTGCGCGGAGCGCTGGCCGGGCGCGTGGCCATTGGCCTGCCCACCAGCGTGGCGCGCGTGATGACGGTGCCGCTGACCCGCGCCTTCCGCAACGAGCTACCCGAGGTGCGCCTGTCCATCAGCGAAGGCTTGTCGGGCGCCATTCTGGGCGGGCTGAACAGCGGCCACCTGGACCTGGTGGTGCTCTACAACGCCCAGCCCTCGCGCGAGACCGATGTGGCGCACCTGCTTGACGAAGACCTGGTGCTGGTGCGGGCCCGCCCGCCAGGCCTGCTGGAAGACCCGCCGCCCGGCCCCATCGCACTGAGCGAGGTGGCCCAACTGCCCCTGGTCATCCCCACCCGGCCGAATGCGATCCGCATGCATGTGGAATCAGAAATGGCCCAGATTGGCTGCACCCCGCAGGTGGCGCTGGAGATTGACGGCGTGTCTGCCATCCTCGACCTGGTGGCCAATGGCGCAGGCTGCGCCGTGCTGTCGCGCAACGCGCTGCTCAACTCGCCACGCCCCTCGGCCTACACCGCGCAGGCCATTGGCACGCCACCGCTGCGCATTGCGCTGTCGCTGGCCACCAGCCTGCAGCGGCCATCCACCCAGGTGCAAAAGGCCGCACTCGATCTGGTTCGCAGAACAGCCGCGGCGGTGTTCCAGCCGCGCTGAGTGCGACTGGCAGCGCACGCCAAGGAGGCTAGTGCGAGGTGCCCTCGCTGCGCGTGATCTTGTTCCACACGTTGTACTTGCCCACGGGCTTGCTCATGGGCAGGCGCTTGACTTCCTTGAAGGTCTGCGCGTCGAACACCACCACGGCGCCGTCCATCTCCCACACGCTGGCCAGGGCGTAGCGCCCGTCTTTGGTGAACTCGATGTGCGCCAGTGTCTTGCCCGGCTCGCGCACCTTGGCCACCACCTCCAGCGTGCGCTTGTCGATGATGGTGAGGGTGTCTTTGCCCGTGGGGCTCATCATCGAATCGGTCCAGGCAAACGGCGTGTTCTCGTGGCTGCGCATGAAGAAGCCGGGGCCGGGCGTGGCAATGGTGCGCACGGGCTTCCAGCTCTTCATGTCCACCACGTCAATGGCGCCCCCCTGCAGGTTGGGGCTGGCCAGCACGGTGGTGCCGTTCCAGGCAAAGGTGATGCCCGAGCCCAGGTGCGGCATACCGGCAATGGGCAGGTCGGCCACCTTGCGGCGGATGTTCAGGTTCACCACCTGGGCGGTGGCACCTTCGGCTTGTGCAGACTGGCGGGGCCGCGTCGCACCCAGCACGTAGGTGTAGGTCTGGTCGAAGAAGAAGTCGTCCAGCGGCTCCTCCAGCGGGGTGCGGCGCACGCCCTGGAAGCCCGGCTTGGCAATCGACTCGCCCATGCGGTAGTCGTGCACATAGCCGTCATGGATGGGCTCGGCCGCCGGGTCGTACGAAATCTCCCACAGCTCGGGCACGTCCTTGAGGGCCACCACAAAGCTGCGGCGCGGCGTGGCGTCGTACACCGCCGACACGCGCGAGGCCTGCTTGCCATCGAGCGAGGTGGCGGGGTAGTTGCGCACCAGGTTCAGGTCGGCATCGAACAGCACGGCGTTGCGCGGCAGGTAGTTGGCGGCCATCACCCAGCGGCCATCGCCGCTCACCGCCACGTTGCGCATGTTCAGGCCCGCACGCACCTCGGCCACGACGCGCAGGCGCCACAGGTCGTACTTGGTGATCCAGCCATCGCGCGAACCGAAGAACACATAGCGCCCGTCGGGCGTGAACTTGGGGCCACCATGCAGGGCGTAGCGGCTGGCAAAGCGGGTGATGACTTCGAACTTGTCCCCATCGAGCAGCGAGACATGGTGGTCGCCCCCCTCCACCACCAAAAACAGGTTCATGGGGTCGGCAGACCACACGGGCTTGGCGGGCTCATCGGCCGGTGCGGGGGTGACCACACGCGATGCGCGAATGTCGTCATCGCCCCAGGTGGGCGCGGGTTGCACCGGGCTGCGCACCCACTGCGCCAGGGCCTGGATTTCGGGGGCGCTCAGCGTGCCAGCAAAGCCGGGCATTTGCGTGGCGGTGCGGCCCTGGCCAATCACGCGCAGCACCTCGGCGGGGCGCACGCGCTCCAGGCTTTCGGGCAGCAGGGCCGGGCCCATGGCGCCGGTGCGCTGGGGCGCGTGGCACGCGGCGCAGTGCTGCTGGTACAGGGCAGGAGCATCAGGCACCGCAGCGGTGGAGGCGGTGGCGGGCGCAGAAGTCTGCGCCAGCGCGGCCCCTGAAGCGGCCAGCAGGCCCGCAGCGCACAGGGCCAGCACGCGCACGGTGCGGGTCAGGCGGTTACTGCGCATGGCTCACCTCCATGAAGTGCACGGGGTGCGGGGCCGCAGGTTCGGCCACGGCCAGGTGCTCGGTGCCGGTTTCTTCGTCCGTCAGGTAGCAGCCGGGGTCAGAAGCCCAGGGGTTGCCGGTGAGCTGCTGGGCGCGCACGCGGGTGTTGCCCCCGCACAGGCTGAAGTAGCGGCATTGCGCGCAGCGGCCTTCCACCGGCCGGGGGTGGGCCTTGAGGCCGGCCATGAGCGGGTCGCTGGTGTCAGCCCAGATGGCCGAGAACGGCCGCTCGCGCACGCTGCCCAGGTCGTGGTGCCACCACATGGTGTCGGGGTGCACATGGCCCAGGTTGTCGATGTTGGCCACGTTGACGCCGCTGGAGTTGCCGCCCCAGGCCTGCAGGCGCGCGCGCAGATCGGCGTGCCAGCGGGGCAGGCGCCGCTGCACCCACTGCAGCAGGTAGGCACCATCGGCATCGTTGTTGCCGGTCACGTAGTCTTCGTCCAGCCCGTCCAGTGCGGCTTGCCAGGCGCGTTCGAACAACAGGTCCAGCGCCTCGCGGGTGGCGGTGAAATGCGCGTCCTTGCCCCGGTGGATGTTGCCGCGCCCGGCGTAGTTGAGGTGCGAGAAGTAGAACTTCTGCGCGCCCTCTTCGCGCATCAGCGCCAGCAGCGCGGGCAGGTCGTGCGCGTTCATCGACGTCATGGTGAAACGCAGGCCCACCTTCACGCCCCGCGCGCCCAAGAAGCGCACGGCCGCCAGGCTGCGATCAAAAGCGCCGTCGAGCCGGCGGAATTTGTCGTGCGTGGGCTTGAGGCCGTCCAGGCTGATGCCCACGTAGTCAAAACCGGCAGCGGTCACGCGGTCGGCCATGGGCTCGTCAATCAGCGTGCCGTTGGTAGACAGGCCGATGTAAAAGCCCATGCCCTGCGCGCGCGCGGCAATGTCGAACAGGTCGGGGCGCATCAAGGGCTCGCCGCCCGAGAGGATGAGCACGGGCACGCCGAAAGCGCGCAGGTCGTCCATCACCGTATAAACCTCTTGCGTGCCCAGCTCGCCCGCATAGTCGTGGTCGGCCGACAGGGCATAGCAATGCTTGCAGGTGAGGTTGCAGCGGCGGATCAGGTTCCAGATCACGACCGGGCCGGTGGCCTTGCGGTCGCGCACCACGGGGTATTGGCCTGTGGCCTCGGCTTTTGCCAGCTCGCGCATGTATTGGCTGATGCGAAACATGGTCAGTCTTCCTTCAGGCGCAGGCCTGTTTTTTTGAGCACCGCACTGGAATACAGAATGTCGTGCTGGCGGCAGTGCGGCCCCAGCAGTTGGGCAAGTTGGGCGGCCTGTTCGGCCACCTCGTCGCGGCTGCGCCCGTGCAGCATGGCGAACAGGTTGTAGGGCCACACCGGCAGGCTGCGCGGGCGCAGGTAGCAGTGGCTCACGCCGGGCAGCTGGGCCACCTGGCGGGCCAGGGCATCCACCTCGGCATCGGCCACGTCCCACACGCTCATGCCGTTGGCGGTAAAGCCCAGCTTGTAGTGGTGGGGCACCGCGCCAATGCGGCGCACCAGGCCGGTGTGCAGCATCTCGGCCAGCCGCTGGCGCACGCGCTCGCCGCTCACGCCCAGGGTGGCGCCCACGGCGTCGTACGGGCGGGGCACCAGGGGCAGGCCGGCCTGGGTGGCGGCGATCAGCGCGCGGTCAAACGCATCCAGCGCCATGGGGCACCTCCAGCGGTGGGGGCAGCGTTTCGCCGGGGGGCAGCAGCGGCAGGCGCAGCTCCACGCGGTATTCGCGCTCTTTCGGAAAGGCGTGCACTTTCAGGCCCGTGGCGCTCTCAATGCGCTGCAGCACCTCGGTGGCCTGCGCGGGCGACTCAGCGGCCACCACAAACCACATGTTCAGCGCGTGTTCACGCCGGTAGTTGTGGGCCACCTCGGGCAGGGCGTTGACCTGTGCAGTCACGGCGTCATATTGCGCTTCGGGGGCTGACAGCGCGGCCAGCACAAACTGCCCGCCTGCGCGTTCGATCTGGAACAGCGGGCCAAAGCGGGTGAGGTAGCCGTCATCCAGCAAACGCTGCAACCGTTGCAGCACGTCCTGCTCGGTGGTGCCCAGCGCCTGGGCCACGGCGGCGTAGGGCGCGTCCACCAGCGGAAAGCCGCCGTGCAGGTAGGCCATGAGCCGCAGGTCTTCAAGGCAGGGCATGGGCCACTCCTTGCGCGGTGGGTGCTGCGGCGGCAAACCGGCGCCCGCCCGTCTGCTTGAAACGGCGGCGCGAAAACAGCACGGCGTGGGGCTGGTGGGCCAGGCCGCTGCGCTCCAGGGCGCTGGCCACCACCTGCTCCACCGCCTGCCGATGGGCGCCGTGCACCATGCAATACAGGTTGTAGCGCCAGCCGGGCGCGCGGGCGCGGCGGTAGGCCAGCGTCACGCCAGGCTGGGCGGCCAGGGCGCAGCCGGCGGCGTCTACCTCGTCGTCGGGCACATCCAGCACCGTCATGGCATTGGCGGCAAAGCCCAGCTCGTGGTGGCGCACCACCACGCCAAAGCGGCTGAGCACGCCGGTGTGCAGCCACTGCTGCAAGGTGGCCTGCACCTGCGCGGCGGTGGTGTCCAGGGCCTGCGCCCACTGGGCATAGGGCTGGGCCACCAGGGGCAGGCCCGCTTCGGCCAAGGCCGCCAGGGGCCAGTCGGCATCAGCCAGCTGGGCGCGGGGCGCCACCTGCGGGGGCTGCAGGGCGCAGCTGGCCGCCTGGGCGGCGTGTTGCGGGCCGGTGGTCAGCTCGGACGAGAGGTCAAACGCCAGGTCGATCCGATAGGGCTGCAGCATGGGCAGACGCAGGGCCGTGAGGCCGGTGTCCGCCTCCAGGCTGACGATGGTGCATTCCACCTGGGCGGCGCTGGGGCCGGTGACCACGAACCACAGGTTGTAGGCATTCTCCCGTTCGTAGTTGTGGTTAACGCCCGGGTGGGCCGACACCACGGCGGCAACGGCTTCCAGCCGCTCGGGCGGCACCGCCATGGCCGAGAGGATGGAGGCCCCGCCGCTGCCCGGCGCAAACACCGCCCCAATGCGGCTGAGCGCGCCTTCGCGCGACAGCTGGCGGTAGGCCTGCAGCACCTGCGCTGCAGATAAATCCAGCGCCGCGCCCACCACGGCAAAGGGCTCGTCGCACAGCGGAAAGCCGCGCTGCCACGCGTTGAGCAGCGACAGGCGCTGCGCGGGGCTGGGTTGGAAACCGGTGCTGCCCAGGGCAGGCGCAGCGGGGTCGGGCACGGCCTGCATGTCAGAACCCCATGCGCTGAGCGCGCGCGGTGAAGAAGATGCCGCTGGGGGCGTCCACCGCCAGCGTGGCCAGAGTCTGGCGCGTGGCAGTGTCGATGACGCGCACCAGGTGGTCGTCGCGGCAGCTGATCCACACCGCGTCGCCGCGGGGCGTGAATTCCATGTGCAGCACGGCCTTGCCGGGCCGCAGCGTGTCCACCACGCGCTGGCTGGGGGTGTCGATCACCTGCACCCGGTCGTAGTCGGGCACGGCAAAGTTCACCCACACCTGGCGGCCATCGGGCCGGGCCATCACGAACACGGGCTGGCCCGCCACGGGGATACGCCCCACCTCTTGCCAGGTGGTGGTGTCCACCACCAGCACCTCGTGGCGGCCAATGGCGGGCAGGTAGGCGTGGCGCCCGGCCACGGCCCAGCCGCGCAGGTGCGGCATCTTGTAAACCGGCAGCGGCTGCTGGCCCCGGCCGTAACCGGCCAGAATGCGCCTCACCTTGGGCTGGGGTTCCCACAGGTCCACCATGGCCAGGCCGTCTTCACCGAACAGGCCGGCGATGTAGTGGCGCCCATCGGGCGTGACCAGCGCGTCGTACGGCTGGCGGCCAATGCCCTCGAGGGTGTGCACGCGGGGGCGGGTGGGGTCGGAGCAATCGGCAATGCAGATCGCATCGGCATCGAACAGGCTGTAGGCAAAGCGGCGCTGAGGCAGGTCCACCAGGCCGACAACGCGCGAGCGCTGCCCGTTTCCATAAGTGGCGGGCAGGTCGGCCAGCAGCTCCAGGGTTTTTGCGTCAAACACCTTTACGCCGCCAGGCACGTAGTTCTGGGCGGCCACCAGCGTGCCGTCGGCACTCACGGCCCCGCCAATCGAGTTGCCGGCCTGCATCACGCGGTGCACGATGCGTTCGCGCAGCAAGTCCACCTGCGTGAGGCCGCCATCGCGGCCAAACACGTAGGCGTAGCGGCCATCGCGCGAGAACACTACCGAGGCGTGCGACAGATCGCCCAGCCCGGTGATTTCGCCCAGCAGCGAGCGGTCGCTGGTGTTGACCACCGTGATGGCGCCCCGGGCACGCTGGATGACCACGCCCAGGTCGCCGGTGCCACGCAGGGCGGCTGGGGATGCTTCCGCAGCGCGGCCATCGGCCAGGGCGGCGCAGCCACTGGCCCACAGGGGGGCCGAGGCCATCAGGGTCAGCAGCCCACGGCGTTGTAGGGGCTGGAAGGCGGGTGGATTCATCGCGCAGGTCTCCGGGATTCTTCAGGAAAGCCCTCGGCCAGCTGCTGGGCCACCCAGTGGGCTTCTTCGAGGGTGAGCATGGCGCTCCAGCCCGGCATGGGGGTGCCGGGGCGGCCGCCGTAGATGGTCGAGGCCATGGACAGCAGGGGTTTGCCCTCCAGCGCCTGGGGGGTGATGGCGGGGCCCAGCCCACCCGTCAGCCGCATGCCGTGGCAAGAGCCGCAGTCTTGCCGCACCATGCGCACCAGGGCGCTTTGGCGCTCTGCACTGGGGGCGGGGACAGGGACGGGCGCTGGCGCAGGCTGCGCCAGGGCAGCGCCTGCGGCCGCGCAGCCCAACCACCCCAGCAGGCAGCAGCGCAGCAGCGCGGCGCGCCACGGGCCGGGCCGGAAAAAGCGGGGGATGTGTGTCATGTCGTCACCGTGGGAGCGTGGGGCGCGCAACACAGGTTGCGGCAACCGCCTTCAATGGACGCATCCTCTCGCGTGTTGGAAGCGCCGACCTTGAACTAAGTCAAGGTCGGGCCGGGCATTGCGTTTAAACATCGGGCCTGTTTCCACCACACAACGAGATCCACGATGAGCTTCCAGAACAACGCCCCGGGCGCTGCAGCGGCAGACCAGCCCGCAGGAGAAGGCCCCACTGCGCCCGTGGTTTCCCCCGTGGGTCATGTCACGCTGGTGGGCGCGGGCCCTGGCGACCCGGAGCTGCTCACCCGCAAAGCCTACCGGGCGCTGCAGACCGCCACGCTGGTGCTGTACGACCACCTGGTCGGCCCTGCCGTGCTGGACTGCATTGCGCCTGGCGCCGAGCGCATCTACGTGGGCAAGGAATCATCCCGTCACACCCTGCCGCAGGAGCAGATCATCGAGCTGATGGTGCGCCTGGCGCGCAGCGGCCGCAATGTGGTGCGCCTGAAGGGTGGCGACGGTTACATCTTTGGCCGAGGGGGCGAGGAAGTGCAGGCCCTGGCCGAGGCCGGCATTGGCTTTGACGTGGTGCCCGGCATCACCGCCGCGCAAGGTGCGGGCGCGTCGGTGGGCATTCCGCTCACGCACCGCGACCACGCCTGCACCCTGGTGTTTGCCACCGGCCACCTGCGCGAAGACCGCACCGTGGGGCTGGACTGGGAACTGCTGGCCCGCCCCCGCCAAACCGTGGTCATCTACATGGGCGTGGGCGCCCTGCCCGCCATCTGCAGCCAGCTCATCGCCCACGGCCTGCCTGCCGACACCCCCGCCGCCGTGGTGGAAAACGCCACCCTGCCCACCGAGCGCTGCCTCACGGCCACCCTGGCCACCCTGCCCGCCCTGGCCGTGGCCGAAAAGGTCCAGCCCCCCGCCCTCATCATGGTGGGTCAGGTGGTGCAACTGCACCCGCTGCTGGCGCGACCAGGCACCGTGCTGCAAACAGTGCCAACGGCCCAGGAAACCAAAGAGCTCGCCACCGCCTAACCGAAATGCTATCATTTCGATAGCTACCAGCGCTTACCCAATAAGCGCCAGGTGCCAATTTCAGGCTCTTCTAGCGAATAGTAGTGATGGAAATCGCCGCACGTCTGTAAACGACGATTTCGACGTACGACATTTATCGAGTGCATCACTAGCATTCGCTAGAAGAGCCCAATTTCATTCAAATACCCAAGGAGCCCCTTCAGAGGGCGGGTGAAGGCCTGCGGGCGCCGCGCAAAGCCGACACTTTCCTACACCGCTGCGGCAAGGGCGGTGCTACAACAGAGGCTGGCCTGTGCGCACCCACCGCCCGCGCACCCCACCCGCTGCCCATGCCCAACGCACCCCGCCTCAAGATCGGCCTGTCGGCCTGCTTTCAACACGCGGATCCCACCCGCCCACTGTTCACCAACAAAACACTGCAATACGTCGAGCAGTCCATCGCGCACTGGCTCATGTCCGCCGGGGCCATGGTGGTGATGGTGCCCTGCCCCACGGGCGAGACGGCGCGCGGCGACGTCACCCTGCAGCACTACGCCGAATGGCTGGATGGCGTGGTCATGCACGGCGGCGCCGATGTGTGGCCCGGCAACTATGGCGAAGAACCCCTGCGCGAGGAATGGATTGGCGACCGCGTGCGCGACATCTACGACCTGGCGCTGGTGAAGGCCTTTGCCGAGGTGGGCAAACCCATCTTTGGCGTGTGCCGGGGGCTGCAGCTCATCAACGTGGCCTTTGGCGGCGCGCTGTACCAGGACATCGAAACCCAGCACCCCGGCGCACTGCAGCACCGCAACGCCGTGGCCTACGACCAGCATTTCCACGACATCCAGATCGTGCCCGATTCGCGCCTGGCACAGCTCTACCCCAACCTGCCCCGCGCCCGCGTCAACAGCATCCACCACCAGGGCATCAAGCGCGTGGCGCCCGACTTCGTGGTCGAAGCCCTGAGCGAGCCCGACGGCGTGCCCGAAGCCATCCGCGTCAAACCCGCACCGGGCCGCGGCTACATCGCCGCCACCCAGTGGCACCCCGAGTTTCACAAGCTCGGGGCCGACACGCTGGACGACACGGCCATCCTGAACGATTTTTTGGCAGCGTGCGCTCACGCCAAAGCGCACCCCGTGCGGCGCGACCAACCCACCGGGTTGCGCGACCGCGCCACGCGCCTGCTGCGCAGCGCGCTGCGCAAGGACAGGGAACGCGGGGAGTGATCAGGCACCGCGCTTGCCCTTGGCATGGGCTGTGGGCTGTTGGCCGCACCCGGCGACCATCGCGCCATGCCATTCGGACGACCCCGAAAATACCTGAACAGGTTCAATGGGCAGCACTGCACTGCCCCCTTGGCAAAGTAGGCCCAGTCCTGCGTGCAACATAGAAACACGCCGCACCCAGCGGCAGCGGTTGGCGATACGGTGGAAAGAGCAAGCTCAGGGCGGCTTTCCTTCAGGATTTCGCCGCAGCCCAGGTCTTTGCAACGTGGGGCACCTCTTTTATTGCCCCCGCTTTGTTGACGAGGCGGGGCCAACCACGAGGCGCTCCAAATCTTGTCACGCAACGCGGAGGCTACCGATGCAAGAAAATTCCACCGATCCCCATCCTCTTGGCAACCTGGCTTACGACTGGGTCACTTTGGTGCAGAACAAGGCCCAGGCCCTCATGGCCTACGACCAGTACATCAAAGACGCCGAAGCCGCCGGCTCCGCCGAGTGCGCGGCGTTCTTCCGCAAGGTGCACGACACCGACAAGGCCCAGTTGGCGGAAGCCAAGCAGCACCTTGTAAAGGTGCTACAAGGCAAGATGGGCGGGCATAAAGGTCCGGGCCGCTGCACGAGGTGCGGATGCCTGTCGGGCTCGGTGCCACAGGTCGCTTCCCCAGCCAGCAGCAGTGGCAATGAGCGATACAGTGGGTGAGCCGCTCAGCGGTTACGGCCAGTCTGCGCTTCGCTCCGCGCGGCCCGCTGGGCCTAACGAGCAGGGCTGCGCACGGTCCATGACTAGTTGCGCGATAGCCGGTATGTCATGCAAATCGAGAGCAGGGCCGTGCGGCACTCGTTGTGGCTCGTCGCTGGCGGTGGCAACAATGCCCGGCCAGCCCGGCCCCAGCGGCGCCTTGAACAAGGCTGGCCGCCACACCTCCAGTTTCGGAAAATCTCCCGTCTTGAATCCCTCGATCAGCACCAAGTCGCACGACTGAAGGCGCGATAGCAGATATTCCAGTGGTGGATGAACCTGCTCACGCAGCTCATGCATCAAGGCCCAGCGCGCCTGCCCCAGCAGCATGACCTCGCCGCAGCCCGCCTCCCGCAGGCGGTACGAATCCTTGCCGGGGCGATCAATCTCGATGTCCTTGTGGCTGTGCTTGATCAGCGACACCGAAAGCCCCCGGGCGCGCAGTTCAGGGACAAGCCGCTCCAGCAGCGTGGTCTTGCCCATCCCCGAATGGCCCGCGATACCAAATAGTTTCATGGTCAATCCATCTGCGCGCCGTGCCTGATACCGTACCGAATCACCCCGTCAGGGCAACACGGCGGCATCCTTGGCGTTCATCTCCAGGAACTGCAGCACCAGCTTGCGCTCTGTGTCGCTCAAGCCCGCGCGCGGGAACATGCTCTGCGTGATGCCATGCCACTGGCTCTTGGTGAAGTCGCCGGGTTCACGCGGTACATGGCACAGCGTGCAGCGCTCGTAGAAGAGCTTTTCGCCGGGAATCATCTGGCTCATGGTGGCGCCCTTGATGCGGGCGGCACGCTCGGTGAGCTGCAGGGCGGCCACGTCCAGCTTGCGCACCGGGGCACGTTCGATGACGGGCGGCTCATAGGCCCGGTTTGGCGACTCGGCATCGTCGCAGCGCTTGAGGTCTGCAATGCAGGTGTTGGCGCTGGTAGCCTGACTCAACCCGCTCGATGCCACGCTGGTGGTGATCATGTTGATCGCACCGCTGTTGCACCGGCCCTTGGAGTCGAGCTGGATCCAGTTGCCCTCTTCCAGGCTGACCACGCCCTTCATGATCTTGTCGGTGACCACCGCGCCAGCAATCAGGGCGCCCCGGCTGTTCGACAACTCCACCAGGTCACCGTTCTTGATGCCCTTGTCTGCAGCGTCTTCCACGCTGATGAGCACATGCTGGCGGCCCTTGACGTTTTGCTCAAAACGCACGTCGGCCTGGGCCATCTGCGAATGCACACGGTTGTACGGGTGCGGGCTGACCACGTGCACTTGGCCGGGCTTGGCGTTGCCCAGGAACTCGGAAGGTTCCAGGTACTTGGGTACCGGTGGGCAATCGGGCACATTGAAACGGGCGATCTCCGAGCAATACAACTCGATCTTGCCGGACTTGGTGTGCAGCGGGTGCTTGGCCGGGTCGGTGTAGAAGTCGCCATGGCGCACCCATTGGCGCATCTTCTCGGGCACCTCGATGCGCACCAAGCCTTCCTTCCAGAACTGATCGAACGGAACCTTTTGGCTCGTCTTTTCGTACGAGGCCTTGAGGATGTCCATCACCGTCTTGCCCTCGGTGAACCCGTATTCCACGCCCATCAGTGCGGCCAGGCGGCGGAAGATCTCGAAGTCGTCCAGACTCTCGCCAAAGGGCTTGATCACCTTGCGCATCGCATAGATCTTGTCGTTGCTGTAGGTACGGATAGGAAATTCAACCGCATGAGGCCAAGTATGGCACGAGTTTTGGGCCTCGAAACACGTTCGGCCAAGGAAGGTTGAGCGCTCGCTTGCC